>CAIOOC010000084.1 GCA_903859795.1 uncultured Bacteroidia bacterium | reverse complement strand
GTATTATTATTTAGTTGGTATCCGAAATCAAATCGGGATTCCATATAGGTAAGGTTATATCGACGCAAAATTAGTAAACAATTTTATTTCTTTAGCAGTTCATGAAGGAATAATCCAATTTCCATATTAACGGGTTTAAATTATCTTTGTAAAAAAGGAAAATCGTAATTCTGAACATTTAACTTTTGTTGACCGATCCTTACCAAATCAAAATTCTAATTATACATGCACAGGCTATTCCTTCTGATCTTCCTTATTGCATTGACAATTCAATTAACCGCACAGGAAAAAACTGGGCTTGTTCCTCAGGTCAGCGTTGGGGAAACTACACTTGTAAGCTCAGGAAATGATCTTCCTTTTTGGATGTCATCTAACAAGAACGGAACAATATCACTTCATAATCCAACCTACCTGCTTTTTCAGGCAGGACTAAGAAGGGGATTGGAGTGTGACTCGCTGAAAAAGTGGGGGTATACATACGGTGGTAACATGGTATATGGTTTGGCCGGTGGCACCGATTTTCAGCCAAATCAATATTGGTTTGGGGTGCGTTACCATTCACTTATTCTGAAAGCAGGTGCTGAAGCCGACCCGATAATCTATGGAGGCCTCTCATCTACGAATGGGAATATGGACCACTCAGGAAATGCGAGACCTGTTCCGGGACTCACTTTATCAACCAATAGATATCTTCCATTCCTGTTCGCAAAAAAGTGGTTCTCATTCAGGTTTCAATATGAGGAAGGATTTCTGTCTGCTGATAAACAGGCAGTTACCAATGCTCATTTGCATCATAAAAATCTTTATTTCAGAAATCGCCTCTCTCCCACCCTGACACTCACTGTAGGAGCGGAACACTATGTTTTTTGGGGCGGAATTTCACCTGTGTTAGGACCACAACCTGGCTGGAACCAATATTTCAGGTACATTCTTGCAAGAAGTGGAGGTAAAAGCGCCACATTAAGTGATCAGCTTAATCAGGCTGGCAATGGACTGGGTATTTATAATATCATTCTAACAAAGAACTGGCCAACCATCATTGCTACTTTCTACTGGAATCATCCGTTCGAAGTCCCATCGGATACAGGTCTGTCCAATGCAACGGATGGACTTTTTGGAATCCACATTGGAAAAAAGAAAAAAGGATCTTTCCTCACTGATTTTGTTTATGAATTTATGCACACAAATGGCCGGATGAGAAATAATCTTAACACTAACAGTGGAAGTTCCGATTATTTTAATCATGGTGAATATACCTCAGGTTTTACCTATTTCCAACGCATGATGGGAAGCCCGCTTTTTGTCCCAACTATCGGTGCTGATGGTATATCACAAGGATTTGAAAGCAACATGATGTGGATGCATCATCTGGGTTTGGGAGGCACTGTTGGGGGCGGCTTCTCATGGAAATCATTAATTACCATATCACGAAATTTTGGAATACCATATAATCTATATCCAAAACCGCTCAAAGAATGTTCGTTATTACTTGAGAGTATATATGCAACACCAAAACTCCCGTTTACTTTGAAAGCAGGATTGGCAGGTGATTATGGCAGCCGCTTCGAACACAGGTTCGGAGGATACCTGGGCATCAGTTTTCATATTTAGCGAATTAGAGGAGCCAGGGAATTATAACGACTGAATCAATAACTCGAATTAGACCTTTACAGTATTATTTAGATATG
>CAIOOC010000083.1 GCA_903859795.1 uncultured Bacteroidia bacterium | reverse complement strand
CAAAAGCTCCTTATTGATTCGTTCAAGTTCAATCTGATGAATTTCAAGTTCACTTATAAGCTTCAACAAATCAGCCTCCGAATGTAATAAAAGATCAACTTTTGAGTGACTCCTTTCCAATTGATCAATTGCCCTTTGGCGTAAAATGGAAGAGATAGTAGGAATTTTTTTTTTCATCGTGTTACGTCAATTGCATAGTTTGGACTTAAAGAGTTCAGACTGTTGGCAAAATTGATAATAAACAGTCTTATATGATTTACCAATTCAATAAATTGCCAGAATCGCAAAACACCCAAAAATAGAAAAAATAAGGCAATAAAACAATTTAATCAATGTCAAAACCTTAATAAAAACGTAAAATATATTTCCGGTGTAAAAATTTTATTAAAATAAGTTTACTATCAGGTCGCAGGATAATTTACTATGAATTTGGTGTAGGAACAATATATTTGGACAGGGGCTTATTTATTCAATTGAACCAGGAAACCGAATCTAATCCCCGATTCGATCAGACGGCCCTGACCACTGATTGCTGTGACCGGAATTAATGAATGGACTTTTGTAAAGGGATTTACAAAAAGTGAGTACCCATGTTTAAAATTATATTTAAAGCCAATACCCAGACTGGCACCCAGGCCGCTCTGATTTTCCTTCGCCCCTGAATTCAGTCCATTTATATCGAAAAATGCACCGCCATTGAGGAAGAAAAACTTCAGAAAATTAACCTGTAATGAGGCGGGGATATTTATTAAGGAGAATCTTGTCAATGAAGCTGTACCATGATAGATAAGCGGAAGATTTGGCTCGATAATAATCTTATAATCTGAGTATTCTAATCCGGTTTCAAAATCGAGCGTTCTGTTAATTTTATAAACATAGACTAAACCAAAAGCTTTAACACCATCTCCACGATATCCTGGACCACCTACTGATTTCGCAAAACTTAAGAAGTCAACATTTCCAAGTGAGGAGAAAGTCACACCAATCTGCCCTTTCCCGGTTTGATTATCGCTACCTAATGCTACTAAGGTAAAAGATAGTCCTGAAATCAATAATATGAGTAATACGACTTTATTTTTCAACATTTCTGGCTTTGGATTAGGAAGTAATTTTATTTAACTTAATATATTAGTTATTACTTACATATATGCCGTCTCTACCAGAATTTACCCTAACAGTCAATGATATGACTTAAATCATAATTATCATTAATTACAAAGCAAGGGTGGATTGAATTTACTCTGCAGGAGCTTCGCCGGAACATCAAAAAACTTAGCTTTTACAGGGAATGCACCGCAGGGTTTAGGATCTCAAACATTTCTTATTTGGGATATCAACAAAAGAGACAAGGCGGTGCCTTGTCTCTACAGTTCCCAACCGAAACCGGAAGGGTTTTAATATTTGTAATGCCCGATATCTTCAAGCGATGATGCGCGGATAAATTCAGCACGGGCTTTGACTTCGCCTTTTGCCATTTTATTGAAGTTCTGAGCTGAGCGGGCATATTCCATGTCGCGATTTGCATCAAGAACAAGTAAATAGCTCATAATGATGTAGCCTGCCATTTCGACAAGGCGGCGAGCATGGAAATCAATGAATTCATTGTCCCCGACATTAATCACCTTTTCGACAGCCTCTTCATAATCCCAGGTCAAAGAGATCAGTGTCCGCCTGTACTTTTCAAGATCGGGCCTGATAGCCATTTTTTCATAAACTCTGATCTGCTTCAGGTAACCTTCAGTGGTTACACCCCTAATGGCTGCAACGACCTGTAACTGGGTTGTACCTTCATATATTGAGGTTATGCGAGCGTCGCGGTAAATCCTTTCGACAGCATAATCTTTCATAAAGCCAGAGCCTCCATGGATCTGAATGGCATCGTAAGCATTCTGGTTACAATATTCGGAAGTAATACCTTTTGCCAACGGGGTGAATATATCTGCCAATCGCTGAAATTCTTTCATCTCATCGCGTTCCTCGTTTGTAAGTTTGCGCTCTTCTGAAATATGCTGGTAGGTTTTGTAAATATCTACAAAACGGGCGGTCTCGTATAATAATGTCCGTGAGGCGTCAAGCTTTGCCTTCATAACTGATAGCATTTCATAAACCGCCGGGAAATGAATGATCGTCTTTCCAAATTGCGCCCGTTCTTTGGCATATTGCAAGGCTTCGCGGTAAGCTGCCTCTGATATACCAACAGATTGAGCGGCAATTCCAAGTCTTGCGCCATTCATCAAAGCCATAACATATTTGATCAGACCCATTTTGCGGTTACCAATCAATTCGCCCGGTGCATCTTTGAAAACCAATTCGCATGTTGGTGAACCAATGATTCCCATTTTGTGTTCGATTCTCCGTACTGAGACTCCCCCTTTGCGTTTATCATACACATACATAGATAATCCCCTGCCATCGCGTGTACCCTCTTCAGAACGTGCAAGAACGAGTGCAATATCGCCGTCGCCGTTTGTAATAAATCGTTTTACACCATTTAGCAGCCAGGTCCCTTTTGCCTCAGACCAGGTGGCTTTAAGCTGGACAGCCTGCAGGTCCGAACCGGCGTCTGGCTCTGTAAGATCCATAGCCATTGTTTCGCCCTGAACCACGCGGGTAAGCCATCTCTCTTTTTGATCTTCTGAAGCAAATTCATTTAAGGTCTCAGCACAATCCTGTAGTCCCCATATATTTACGAATCCTGCATCGGCACGTGAAACGATATCGGCAGCCATGATGTAAGGGACAATGGGAAAGTTCAATCCCCCAAACCGCCTTGGCAATGTAATTCCAAGTAATCCAGCCTTGACCAGTGCATCGAGGTTTTCCTGGGTTCCACGGGCATAAATTACCCGGCCGTCAACAACCTGAGGTCCTTCTGCATCAATTGATTCGGCATTAGGTGAAATGATGTCGCCGCTTATTTCGCCAACCACCTCAAGAACACGCTCATAACTATCCATCGCGTCCTCAAAATCGATTGGAGCATAATCAAACTCATCCTTATCGGCGAAATTACGTTCTTTGAGCATTACCAGCTTTTGCATCATGGGATGCGTGAGATGGAATTTTAAGTCTTTATTATCGGTATATAAATTTGCCATTTCTCTTTTGATTTTAAGATACAAACCGGACAATCCCGATTTACTTCGTATTTTGTTTATAATACTTGATCATTTTGGGAATTATCTCCGAAATATCTCCGGTGATTACATAATCGGCCAGCGAGTTTATCGGGGCGTCCGGGTCAGTATTTATCGAGATAATCTGTGCGGATTCTTCCATACCGGCCCTATGTTGAACCTGGCCAGAGATACCACATGCTATATACAGTTTTGGACGAACTGTAATACCTGTCTGTCCGATCTGCCGTTCGTGGTCAGCATATCCTGCATCAACGGCTGCACGCGAAGCACCAACTTCTGCGCCAAGAACGTCAGCGAGTTCATACAACAGTTTGAAATTTTCTTTTGATCCTACTCCATAACCACCGGAAACAACAATTGAAGCTCCTTTGATATTGATCTTCCGTTTCTCAAGGTGACGTTCAATGATCTGAACCGCAAAATCGGTCTCCGAGACATATTTTGCCACTTCCAGATGGTTAACCTTCGATGGATAGTTTTCGTTGATTACCAGTTTCCGCATTACACCTTCACGTACTGTTGCCATTTGAGGACGACAATCGGGATTTATAATCCACGCAATAATGTTTCCCCCAAACGCAGGGCGGATCTGGTACAACAGGTTCTTATACGTCTTACCTGCCTTTTTATCTTCATGATCACCTATTTCAAGACTTGTGCAATCGGCGGTTAAACCACTATGTAAAGCTGAAGAGACGCGCGGACCCAAATCACGGCCAATCGGTGTAGCACCCATCAGGGCAATCTGAGGTTTCTCTTCCTGGAATAATTTGATCAGAACTGACGCATGAGGTGCCGTAGTATAGGGAGCCAACCGGGGGTCATCGATAATATGTACCACATCGGCTCCATAAGGGATCACCTGTTTTTCAATATCTTTAAGTCCTGCACCAATAACTACTGCCTCTAGCAGACATTTAAGTTCGTTGGCAAGAGTGCGCCCTTTGGTGAGGAGTTCGAGGCTCACATCGGCTACAACTCCATCTTCGACTTCACAATAAACAAATAAATTATTCATTTTTAATATTTTTAAACCAATAGATTAGCGACTAACCAATTACATGACTATCAATTAACTCTTTCATCAGGTCATTGATACCTTCATCGGCGGCAGTCAGTCTTTTAGCGTCCTTTGCCTGTAAGATAACATTCTCGATCCTTTTTACTTTGGTAGGTGAACCCGTTAAGCCTAACTGGTCAGGCACAGATTGAATTTCGTTAACGGTCATTTCCTGAATATTGAGAAATGGGCGGGAATCGTAGAGGAAGAGGTAATCCTCTGCCGCGTCCTGACGTTCGGTCACAGTGCGTGCATGCTTATATTTCATCAGCAGCTTTGCGTTACGTGAACGGCAATCAGGAGCAGAGCTGTTAACTGTCAGAAGCAATGGAAGCGGGGCTTTGACTGTTTCAACGCCATTATCGAGTCTGCGGCGTGCTTTGATTGAACCTTTCTCGATCTGTAAAATCTCCTCAACGTAGGTCACCTGGTTAATCCCAAGTTTTTCGGCCACCTGTGGTCCAACCTGGGCGGTATCACCATCAATTGCCTGGCGGCCCGCAATAATCAGATCAAACTTACCCATCTCTTTTATCGTCTGGGATAAAGCATACGATGTTGCAAGTGTATCGGAACCTGCAAATGCCCTGTCAGTCAAAAGTATACCTCCATCGGCACCACGATAGAGCCCTTCTCTGATTATTTCAGCTGCTCTGCCTGGACCCATGGTCAGGATAGTTACTGATGTTCCGGGAATCTGGTCCTTGACCCTTAACGCAAGTTCGAGCGCATTGAGATCCTCCGGATTAAAAATGGCAGGAAGAACGGCTCTGTTCACCGTTCCATCAGCTTTCATCGCATCTTTCCCGACATTTCGTGTATCAGGAACCTGCTTGGCGAGTACTATAATTTTTAAACCCTTCATAAATTTTTCTGTATGATTTTGAATCTTTAGGTCCGCAAATATAAAACTTCAATAGTTGCTGACCAATTCCAAAAATTGAACCATCAGCATTAAAGAATTATGACAAAAGTCAGTAAAAGAGGCACACAATTTGTAACTCCACTGGAATTCAAAGACTTCAAGGTGCCAAAAATATATTTCACTCTAATTTGACCACCAAATTGCTGATATTGAACCCAATAATTTAGAATGATTATTGAAAAAAAGGTAAAATAAAGGAAAGAAAGTTTGGTTGTGGAAAGGGATTGATTGTTATGCATTCTGATTTTGATGCTCCACTGGAAGATTTCAAGGATTAGAGAGTCCGGGTCCGACTCAAAGTCGGGCTCGGACTTTCTGAAAAAAAGAGTCCCGGCCCAACTTTGAGTCGGGGCCGGGACCAGCCTTAAAATATAAAATCGGAAGATTATGCTTGACCGGTCGGGCCACTAAAACCCATTGGAATCAGATTATTCTGTCCTTCATGAATCTGAATCGGCCCATGCAAAGCTTCATATTTATAAACATTTTCCTGAATCGCCATCATCAGCCTTTTGGCATGCTCCGGAGTCAAAATTATCCGGGACTTGACATTGGCTTTGGGAATACCGGGCATCACCAGCACAAAATCTACTACAAACTCCGATGGAGAATGGGTTATTATGGCCAGATTTGAATAAGTGCCCTGTGCAACCTCTTCAGTCAGCTCAATATTCAGCTGGTTCTGATCCTGATTTTCGTTGTTCATATGCTTCAATTAATAATCTTCGTCATCGTCACCATTGTTATCTCCCTTTTTGGAATCGATCAGGCGATCGTATTCGTCCTTTGAGCCAACCACGATGTTTTTGAACATTGGGTTACCTGTTCCCGCAGGGATCAGATGCCCGCAAATTACGTTTTCCTTTAGCCCTTCAAGGTAATCAATCTTGCCATTGATAGCTGCTTCGTTCAGTACCTTCGTAGTTTCCTGGAACGATGCTGCCGACATCCACGATTTAGTCTGAAGAGATGCACGTGTAATTCCCTGCAATACCTGACTTGAAGTAGCAGGGACTGCATCACGTGCTTCCACGGTTTTCTTATCGCGTCGTTTCAGCATCGAATTCTCATCTCTAAGGCGTCGTGCAGTAATGATCATCCCTGGGCGCAGAGTTTCAGAATCACCGGCCTCGGTAATAATTTTCTTTGCATAGACCCAGTCATTTTCAGTGGTGAAATCACCCTTGTCAACGATCTGTTTCTCGAGGAAACGGGTATCGCCGGCATCTTCAATTTCTACCTTACGCATCATCTGGCGGACAATGACTTCGAAATGCTTGTCATTGATCTTCACACCCTGCATACGATATACGTCCTGGACTTCATTCACGATATATTCCTGAACTTTGGT
>CAIOOC010000082.1 GCA_903859795.1 uncultured Bacteroidia bacterium | reverse complement strand
GTGAAGTAATATTGATTAGTATTGCCATAATAATATATTAAGATTGCAAAAACAATAAATGGTGTGGTTGCTGCAATTCTTGTAAAAAATTTAAGCATAACGACCTCGTTAACTTTTCATTAACTATATTTAGTCTAATATTTAAATATTGTAATACTATTTTTGCATAGCAGCGTTCATGGTTTGTTCATGATTCGTCCATGATTCGTCCCCACTACTCATATGATTACTTACTGACCTTTAGGTTAATAGGTATATTCCGCATATTGTCATTTTCCCCGAATCGCGATTTATTTAGCCTACCGAAAAGGACTTGATGAAGGGGGCTTTCATGCGACATACAGCAAAACATCACCATCCCGAGGTAAATCGACAGGTTATCGCACTCATTGCCAGATTTGGCAATGTTGCAGAAACCATCGCGGCAGATTTTGCCCTTCGGGCATTCAATCGTGAGAACTCATCGTTAAGTGAATATTGGGCGTATATTGCAGCAAAAATTTCTTGTATTCAGAACAAAGGGTATATTGGATGTTTGTATGGTAATGGTGGATGTACTCATAAATGCTATGAGATAATTCGTGATAAAAATGATCGGAGAGTTAAAGAATCATTTGGTCATGATATGCGCGGACCAGATAGAAGAACTGAAATTATTAAAAATCCAGCAAGACCTGTGGAAACTGATCATTATGGTTGAGAGAATCAACCGTCGTCGCGCCAATTAATGGAGGTTATCATGGTTAAAAAACTTCAACCTTTCAAGAAATATAGTGGACTAGCTGATCTGATGTCTAATCAACTATTACCATCTAAAAAATATCTTATTTCCGATATTGATCGGTATAATGGTCTTGCAGAATTAATAAAATTGCGACCAAATTAATCAACACCAAATCCACCATTTTCAACTTTTAAAATTGGCATTACAGGAGGAATTGTTGACTTTTCTATAAGGATTATCGACATTATTAACGCTTTTAGTAAAGCGACTGAAAATGTTTTTGCATCGTCCCAAATATACCAAGGATACTGTTTAATTTCAAAAGCTGACATACAATAACGATCACCGTATATTGGTTTACGATGTTCCATTTTCACGAAAGCATTTGGGTATAATAATTCTACGAGTGTTAAAGAAGCATTGGTGTTTCCATTAAGCGTACCAGCAATTAAACTATAAATATAATCAAAATCTATATCAACGCCTTTAAACTCCGGTTCATTATAATATGAACTTCGTCCAAGAATTTCAGTTGTTATTTGTCCAGCGAGATGATTTAAATCTACCGTTAGATCGTCCAATTTATCATATAATAGTTTGAACATTTTCAACTCCTTTGATATATTATACTAACATATTAAAAAAATTTTGCAAGGGTTTTCAAAGTAAGAAGCATGCTTTTCGTAAATCCACTCTATGATCAGGGTGGGCAATATTTATCAAAGCATCAATTCGTTCTCGTAAAGTTAATCCGCGCAAACGTGCAATACCAAATTCTGTCACAACATTATCTATATCTACTCTTGGATCTGTTACTGGTGCAGTTAATTTTGGTACAATTTTTGATAAACCTGTTTTTGTAATTGAATTTAAACAAACAAAAGATGCACCATTTCTTGATCGTTGTGCCCCTCTTACAAAATCCAACTGTCCACCAACCGCAGAATGTTGAAACCCTTTAACAAATTCTGCATTAACTTGTCCCCATAAATCAACTTCTATTGCAGCATTCACTGACTTCATGTTTTTTTGTTGAGCAACGATTGCGGCATCATTACAAATTTCTGCTTCTAATCCATATAAATCTGGATGATTAT
>CAIOOC010000081.1 GCA_903859795.1 uncultured Bacteroidia bacterium | reverse complement strand
GATAATTGCAACAGGAATTGTAGGAATAAACATTGAAGACAGTATAGATTTAAATCCGGCATTAATTGATGAGATTGAATTTTGTGAACGGATATCAGCTATTCGCGAATTATCAAATTCAATGGGTTTTCATTTAGTAATTAATGCAAGGACAGACTCATTTTATACCTCCTCTGGTTCAACAAGAGAAAAATTAGCTGAATCAATAAAGCGCGGCAATAAATACAGGGAAGCAGGTGCCGACTGCATATTCGTGCAGCCTGTATGGGAAAAAGAAACGATTTCAACACTGGTAAAGGAAATTAATGCACCGATTAATATCCTCTCAAACCCTGCAATTGGAGCAGGTTTACCTCCGTCGGTTCGGGAACTGCAGGATTTAGGTGTTGCCCGTTTAAGCCTGGGATCAAGTTTAATGAAAGCAACTTTAGCTCTGATTAAAAAAGTTGCTGACGAACTGTCAGAAAAAGGAACTTATTCCTTTTTATTAGATTCTCTGACGCCGCTTCCCGATGCTGCATTGGCCTATAAAATGGCGACAAGGTTAAACAAATGAGGAACAGCCACTAAAAAAGATTAGTTAAAATGATAGCAAAAACAATCAAAGGAAATTCTCAGGAAGAAATTAAAACCGCTCTGGAACACAGTATGACTGATGGCTACAAACCAACTCTGGCCTGTGTGTTTATGTCGGTAAAACAGGACCGTGATGCGGTTAGCAAAGTATTGGATGATGCGGGCATTGCCATTTATGGTGTCACTTCAAATGGAGAGTTTACCGGGGAGGGAATAAGTTCTGGAGAAATTGCAGTGATGCTGCTCGATATCAATCCTTCATACTTCCATATTGTGTTTGAAGAATTTTCAGAAAATAATTACAGACAAACTACCCGGGCTATTGCAAAAAAAGCATTGGAAAAATTTGCACATCCCTGCTTCCTCATTGCCGGTAGCAACTTAAATACTGATGCAGAGGAGCTTCTGCATGGTTTTGAAGACGTTCTTGGCAAACTGGTCAATGTTTATGGCGGCATGGCCGGAGATGATTTTGCCTTTACAGAGCAATTTGTGTTTACGAATAATAAATCAAGTAATAACAGCATAGTGGCTATTGTTCTGGATGAAGACAAAATCAGCATAAAAGGGAGGGCTACCAGTGGCTGGAAAGCAGTGGGCACTGAAAAAACGGTTACAAAAAGTATCGGCAATCATGTTTATACAATTGATGATACTCCGGTATTGGACCTTGTAATGAAGTATGGCGGTCTTGAAAACGTGACAGCGGAAAATTTTGCATTAGAGCATTCTATGACATTGAACTTTCAATTACAGCGCGAAACCGGAGAGCCTGTATTGCGCGCCGGGCTTTTGGTGGATTGGAACGACCATTCCTATTATTGCAGTGGCTCAGTGCCACAGGGATCCAAAGTGAGGTTTACACTTCCTCCGGAATTTGATGTAATTGAAAAACAATTAAAGGCTGTGAAGAGTTGAAGGCAACTGAAATACCTGACGCAGATGCCATCTTGTTATTTAACTGTGCAGGGCGGCTTCTTGCACTTGGACCTTTGATCAGTGAAGAAATAGAAGGAATAAGAAAAGTGTGGGATGTTCCCATTGCAGGTATGTTCTCCAACGCAGAACTGGCACGTGCCACGAACGGAAATTTAGAGATGCATGCGTTTACGGCTTGTACAGTAGTACTGAAAGAAAAATAGTTCTTTGATGATCAGTCCAGATAGTTTAAATATAGTTCTTATGCAGCTGGCTATTGGCAACTGGCAGCTGGCAGATTTTGCCGGGAGAAGGGTGCATTTTTGCGAACAAGCTTAAGAATAAAAGTCAATTTGTTCCAGGCTTTCCTGCCAGCAGCGAGAAGCAAGCTGCAATTCGTTGAGACAGAATATATTTGTTACCCTAAATATAATTAAAAGAAGTGAGCATAGTAAAATGTTGTATTGCATTACTTAACAACTTTCAGAAAGATTGCTTCGGTGCTCGATGGTTTGTCGCCCAAATAGGGATTGAATTGTTGAGCGACTTACAATGACAATTTAGATGTATTAAAGGTGAAGGATAGGGGGAGTTGGTGGCACTGCAGCCAACTCCCCCTATCCTTCACCTCATCCACAAAAGCCTGTCATTGGGTGCTGCGGTTTTTAACCGCGGAAGCAGCATTCTTTTTTAATTGAGGATATTTATCAAGGTCTGTAATATAAGTAAATCATGAACCCGAACCTCCAAAAAATTACCGATTTTCTGCTCCACACCGAACATTTGTCGGTTGAAGAAAAAGCTGCACTTGCCAAAGCGGTAAAAGATACTGACAGCGAATTGTCAATAACCGCCTTCAAGCTCGACCGCACTGAGAAAGTCAAACGGACAACAGCCATTCTTTTAGAAGAGACCATTGAGGAACTCGAGAAGAAACGGGAAGCCGTTGAAGCACAAAACCGTGAACTCGAAATTGAATTTTCTCTTGAACGGGTAAGAACGGTGGCTATGGGGATTCGCCAACCGGGAGATCTGCTGAGTATTTGCAAGATCTTGTATGCGGAACTTCATAATATGGGTTTTGGTGAACTCCGGAATGCGATGATCAATATCCATAACGATGAAAAAGGGTCGTTTCTGAATTATGATTTCTCTGAATCTGCGGGTGCAACCGTGACTACTATTCTTTATAACAGTCATCCCGCAACCGAAAATCTCGTGAAGCAGGTCAGAAGCGCAACTGATGCTTTTGCTGAATTCGTTATAAATGGAGATGAATTGAATCAGTGGCGCGAATACAGGAAAAGCATGGGTGAGCGGGATAATCCCAAACTGAATAATATTCGGCAACTCACCTATTATTTCTTTTCCATCGGTACCGGAGCTATCGGAATTTCAACGTATGAACCGGTTTCCGAAGAAAAACAAAATGTTCTGAAGCGTTTCCGCAATGTCTTTGAACTGGCCTATCGCAGATACCTTGATGTTACACTGGCAGAAGCACAGGCAAAGGAAGCCAGGATTGAACTGGCTCTCGAACGGGTTCGTGCCAGAACCATGGCCATGCAAAAAAGTGATGAACTTGGAGAAACTGCCTTTCTCCTTTTTCAGCAGTTTCAGGAGCTGGGTGAAACACCCGATCAGATTACAATAGGAATCATCGGGGAAGAGGCGGGGTTGATCGAATTCTGGATAACCATCAATGGAAATCAAATAGACCGAAATGTGGTCGCTTCGGTCGAAGAACCTAATCTGATGAATAAATTGTTCGTCGCCTGGAAGGCGAATGAAAAATCGATTGTTATCAATCTTTCGGGTAAACAACTTAATGATTTTATATCTTACCGAAGAGAAATAAGCCGCCACATCGATACTCCTTCACCCCGCCAATATTCAGAGAATCGCAGGGCAGTTCACAGTGCTTTTTTTTCAAAAGGGTTCATTACTTTTTCATCAGCTGACCCGAAACCAACAGAAACCTTACGGCTATTGGAAAGGTTCGCCGGAGTGTTTGAACAGACCTACACCCGCTTCCTCGATCTTCAAAAAGCCGAAGCGCAGACCCGTGAAGCACAGATTGAAGCTGCACTTGAAAGAGTAAGGTCACGCAGTATGGGTATGTACAAAAGTGAAGAACTGATTGAAGTCGTTCGACTTCTTGATAAGGAAATAAAAGGATTGGGAGTCCAAGTAAACGGCTCGCAAATATTAACTGATTTTGCCAATCCGGAAGAAGGTGTGAATGATTGGTTTGCCTTGGAGGGACAGGATTACCTTGAAAAATTTCATATTCCGTATTTAGATCATCCCGTTACAAAAAAGATCTATAGTTCCTTGAATGACGGTATTGGTTTTTATACTGAAAATTATTCAAAGATTGAAAAAAACAAGTATTTCAGGTTTGTGTTCAAATACTCCGATTTTAGAAAGGAGCCTAAAGAAAGACAGGAATTTGTGTATAATTCACCCGGATATACCAGGGCCACAGTGCTATTTAAAAACTCCATATTGATTTTTCAACGGTTTGATCTCAAGGAATTTACTAAGGAAGAAAAGGCAATACTCCAGCGCTTCGGAAAAGTTTTTGAGCAGACCTACACCCGCTTTCTCGATCTCCAAAAAGCCGAAGCGCAGGCGCGCGAAGCACAGATTGAAGCAGCACTGGAACGTTTAAGAGCACGAAGTATGGGAATGCACAAAAGTGAAGAATTGGTAGAAGTCGTTCGGCTTCTTGATAAGGAAATTAGAGGATTGGGAGTACAAGTAAGTGGCTCACAAATAGTAACTAATTTTGCCAATCCTGAAGAGGGACAGGATGATTGGTTTGCCAGAGAGGGACAGGATTATCTGGAAAAATTTCATATTCCGTATTTGGAACATCCCCTTACAAAAAGGATCTATAATGCCTTGCTTAAAGGTGTCGATTTTTATACTGAAAATTATTCAAAGGCTGAAAAAATCAAGTATTTCAGGCTACTGTTCAAATACTCCGATTTTAGAAAGATTCCTAAGGAAAGGCAGGAATTTGTAAATCATTCACCTGCATGGATTAGAGCCGTTGTAGTTTCTAAAAATTCCATTTTGGTTTTTCAACGGTTTGAATTAAAGGGTTTTACAAAGGAAGAAGAGGGGATTTTCAAACGATTCGGAAAAGTTTTTGAACAAGCTTATACCCGTTTCCTCGACCTCCAAAAAGCAGAAG
>CAIOOC010000080.1 GCA_903859795.1 uncultured Bacteroidia bacterium | reverse complement strand
TTGTCAGGAGCGGGAGCAGCAGCAGGGGAGCCGCCGCCAGCAGCATCGCCATCAACGCCCAGAGGGCGCGGCATCAGCATGCGGAGAAACGAAAAAGGCAAGAGTTTCATAGTTCTTATTATTTTATTGGTATAAATATCAATAAAATATAATAAGAATAGTGAATATTGTGCAATAAAATAGATAAAGATGAAATAAGAAGAGGTGGAAAGGAACGAGGGAGTAAATGCAATCTAGTTGAGCCTTTCAAAGCTCGTTAATCCTCAGCCTAAGTCTGATTCCTCGCTAAGAAAGCTAAAGCCACTTTTTACCTAAACCTGCAATAATAATGTATAGCGCAATTTCAAACTCAAGTACAGTTTTCGATTCCACAGATAGTATCTTCAAATATTATATAATAGTTAAAGGTATTGTGGGAGGAGCATATCAGCCTATCCACCATGCTTTTGGTTGAAAAAGGTTTATGTTATGTTAGTAAATGGTTGAGGTATAAGTTTTTTTGTGGAGTTGGTGTTATGTCCCCTCTAGTCATACAAAAGCAGCCCCATCAATAGATACTTCATTTGTGCTATAACTATCAAAAGACATGACCTTGACAAAACACATATCAGATTTGGCAATCAGCCAGAGAAAATATTGGATTGAAGAAATCCGGAAGCTCAGTGGCAACTTTAGTAGCGATTCTGATCGATTAGAGAAAGAGCTCCAAGCAGAAATTCAAAAAAATGGTAAACTTGCACTCCTCAATCATTTGCGGCTGTGCGGAGACATTCCTGAGTCTTATAGCCACGATTCTAGCGAAGAAAAACTGTACTCAAAATATACTGATGCTTTGCTGTCAGAGTCTTATAAGTCAATGGGATTAAAAAGTTGTGTTATCACAGGTAGAGCCGACTTGGCCGATGTTGAAGCTTTTGCGCAATCCTATAGCTTTGTGGCGGATGCTAAGGCTTTCCGGTTGAGTCGAACTGCAAAAAATCAAAAAGATTTCAAGGTACAGGCTTTGGATAAGTGGAAATACGGGAAACCATATGCTATGGTGGTTTGTCCGATCTACCAATTACCAAATACAGCTAGTCAGATTTATGAGCAAGCATGTACAAGAGACGTATGCATTTTTACTTATTCACATCTTGCTGTTCTGCTTTCACTTTCTTCAATTGACGGTCAGGGTCGGTCAGAACAATTACTTTATGAAATATTCCAGACAGTTTCTGCTTTAAATCCTTCAAAAGATGCAAGCTCTTACTGGCTAGCTGTTAACAAAACAATGCTTGGATTTTCCCCTCATGTTAAAGAATTCTGGAAAATAGAAAAGGAAGTAGCGATTGAATCCATCGCGGTGGCAAAGGAAGAAGCTCTCACTTTTTTAGCTGGAGAAAGAGAAAAAATTATGCGCCTGTCGCACGAAGAGGCTATCAAAGCGCTTGTGAAGGTTCATAAAATAGAAAGCAAAATATCAATTATTTCATCAGTCTCTTATAATAACATCCTTAATATAATATAGCTCAGA
>CAIOOC010000079.1 GCA_903859795.1 uncultured Bacteroidia bacterium | reverse complement strand
GTTCAAATGGATATGGCATGATGAACAAGGAAGAATATGTTACCGGACTCGCAAAAAACAGGCATTACCTGAATATTTATGGAGAGAAAACCATGAAACTGTGGCTCGAGCGCAATCAGTGCCCTCAGAATGACCTGCTGACCCAGGAACAAAGTGTTTGGTTTTTTCAAAATATGCTACTTGGTACAAGAACTGAGATGGATCAGATTGCTGAGGCTATTCGTAAAATCCAAAAGCATGCGGCTGATATCAATAAGATATGATCGATTCAAAAAATGCTAATTTTAAAAACAAATTATCCCATAAATGAGAATAAAAAATCTGCTAATACTTTTATTGATTTTATATCCTTCTGTTTCCTTTTCTCAATCCATATATCAGGTTGGAACATCGCAGGAAGCTATTGAGCCCGATCAATCGCTGATCTCGCTTCACCTTGGGGGTTATGGAGCCCCGAAAGACGGACGCTTTACCCTTCACTGGGTAAAAATCGGTGCAGTCCCTGAGATTATCGCAATTTCAGGATTAAATGATAAATTGTTCATAGTCAGCAAGGAGGGTGATTTATTGTCAATGGACCCGTCTGATAATAGCGGTATATGGAGAAAAGTTGGTAAAGCTCAGAATATTAGGTCGATAGCAGGATCAGATAATTCTCTTTATGGAATTAGTGATAATCGGGAATTGTTAAAAGCGAGAGTGACAGGCCGAGTTAAATGGGAAAAGATCGGAACAGTTGATCCCTCTGTTACCGCCATAGCCGCTTTCAGAAATAAATTGTATGTGGTAAACGGAAACGGTGCCACGTGGTCAGCTGACCTTTGGCCGAAAAGGATAGAATGGATTAAAGAAGAATCAATATCTAATTCAGTTGTTAACATTGTCAGTCTGACATCCAATAACAAGAAAATATTTGCCCTTACATCTGATGATGTTATTTACCAGTGTGAACCGGGAAGTACAGATTCCAGATGGATAAAAACAGCTTACAAGAATGGACAAACCATCAAAGAGGATATGATTCAACTGGCAGTTTTTAGTGACAGGTTATTTGGCGTAAGCAAAGAAAATATTCTCTATCGGGGGGAGCATCGCAGCGAAGGAAATCTTTCAGCCAGGGCAATGGCTATAAAGAGTGATGAAACAACTATCGTTCTTGTCAATGCCGATGTTTGCGGACTCAACGATACTTTTACAGGATTGATAAAACATGAGATATTTCTCCAATACAATCTTCCTGCTGAAGCAATTTTTATCAATTCATCACATACCCATTTTGCACCTGTTACACAAAACTGGCTCACATGGCAGGAACCAAATCAACGACCAGACAGCGCCTACCTCTACTCAACCGTCAAAAAGGGTATTGTCAATGCAATTGAAAATGCCATTAAGGCAATGGTTCCTGCACAATTGTCTTTTGGCAGAGGTGCCACTGATATCGGTTATAACAGGAGTTTGAAAGATCACCAGGAATTATATGACAATGCTGTGGATGTCCTTAAGTCGGATTATACAGCAGAAAACAGAGAGAGTTATCTTTTTCTGACTGCATGTCACCCGGTATTCAGCACAGCCGGAGTGCAGCATTATACGATCAGTGCCAATTACCCCGGAGTTGCACGCAAACTTGTCGAAGAACGGACAGGAACTTCCAATTCCCTCTTTCTTCAGGGAACTGGCGGAGATATAAACCCGAAAGACAATGGAGAATTTATAACCGGAGAAAAGCTTTCAAATGAGGTAATTGCTGTACTTGGAAGACCTATGACGAAGATAAACGGACCCATTACATGTTATCTTGATACGATTAATCTCCCGGTTAAACCCTGGACAAAAGAGGAAATCGCCGCCTATCGGGCCCAAAATATTGACAAGGTTGGTGATGTTTATGCTGAAAAGAATGTGAAATGGTGCGATTTGATGTCTAAATATTCCCGTGACGGCATTATGCCCAAATCCATGCCTGTTTATGTTAATACGATAAATATAGGAAACTGGAAGCTGGTTGGGTTCTCAAGGGAAACAACTACCGGGTATGGCTTGGGTGTAAAAGGTTTCTGGCCTGACAAGCTGGTATCAGTTGCCGGTTATACCAACGATGTTTCAAGCTACCTTCCCACTCACATGCATATTGAGGCAGGTACATACGAAGGGAAAGATTCATTTTTCTGGTATGGGATGCCAAGCATATTTCCAAATAATGTGGATGAGATCATACTTAATAAGGTGAAATTACTGGCACGGTAAACAGCTAAAGGCCTGAACAAATTGTGTATTACCATATTCGCGTATTGGATTTAAAACTAATTTCAAGACATTGTAAGCAAATCAGAATGACATATTTTGACGATGGAGAGTAAAAAAGAGTTATCACCAGAACAAAGTGAAGAGCTATTCAGAACATTAAAAGGCCGTTTTGAGAAAAACATGAACCGCCATAAAGATCTTGAATGGTCTAAAATACTAGCAAAACTTGAATCACCGGTTGGCGCAGAAAAACGGTGGTCACTGCATGAAATGGAAAAAACCGGAGGAGAACCCGATGTTGTTGGTCATGATCCAAAGAGTGATGAATACATTTTTTATGATTGTTCACCAGAAAGTCCCAAAGGCCGGAGAAGTGTTTGCTATGACTATGTTGGACAGGAATCCAGAAAAGAGTTTAAGCCGGAAAATAACGCAGTTGATCTGGCTGAAGCAATGGGTATAGAGCTTTTAACAGAAGAGCAATATCGTGAATTGCAGAAACTTGGAAATTTCGATACGAAAACATCAAGCTGGTTAGATACGCCATCTGAGATAAGAAAACTTGGAGGTGCAATATTTGCTGATTTTCGCTATGGAAAGGTCTTCGTCTATCATAACGGTGCACCTTCATACTATGCTGTCAGGGGATTCCGTGGCTCGTTAAGGGTCTAGTCTTGGACAGAAGAGAAGCAGTAAATGGATCCCTTTAGTATGAATCTACGAAAAAATTGTAACAAATGAGCAGATTAAAAAAAATCTATCAGGATTTCTCGAGTCCTATTATCATTGTCGGTATCATGTTTTTTGTCTTCGGGTTTATTACCTGGCTAAGTGCGATCCTGGTCCCTTACCTTAAAATTGCTTGTGAACTAAATAATTTTCAATCCTACCTTGTTGCATTCTCGTTTTACATTGCCTACTTTTTTATGTCGGTCCCATCAGGATGGTTCCTTGAATATATCGGATACAAAAAAGGAATGGTGGCCGGCCTGATAATCATGGCAATAGGGTCACTTCTCTTTATTCCTGCAGCCATAACCAGAACATATGGATTATTTCTTACCGGATTGTTTATCCAGGGAGCAGGGATGGCCTTATTGCAAACAGCCTCAAACCCTTATGTGACAATCATTGGTCCTATCGAGAGTGCTGCCAGGCGCATCAGCATAATGGGAATTTGTAATGGTGTGGCTGGCGTAATCGCCCCGGCAATTTTGGGGTTTATCACCTTAAATGGCGCGGATGAAATAGTTCAGAAAATTACAACAATGAGTGCAATTCAAAAAAGCGTTGAGCTCGATGCCCTTGCTTCCAGAGTTATACTGCCTTATATCCTGATAATGATAGGCTTATTACTGCTTGCAATCTATCTTTATTATTCCAATCTTCCCGATATTGATGCGGAAGAGGAAAATGCAATGGTTGAAGATGGAGGTGCAGACAAAACAAATATCTTTCAATTTCCCCACCTGCTCCTAGGCGTACTGGCAATCTTTCTATACACTGGTGTAGAGGTTATTGCAGGAAATACAATCATCAGCTACGGCGTATTTTTGGATATCCCGATAGCTACTGCAAAATTCTTCTCCTCGTTTACAATATTTGCCATGCTTGTTGGCTATGTAATTGGTATAATTGTAATTCCAAAATATCTGACACAAATGAATGCCTTGATTATTTCAGCTATACTTGGATTACTTTTTGCACTAATGGCAATCTTTACGCATGGATTCATGTCGGTAATGTTCATCGGGTTATTGGGGTTGGCCAATTCGTTGATGTGGCCTTCCATCTGGCCCTTGGCAATTACCGAGTTAGGCCGTTTTACTAAAATAGGGTCATCAATGATGGTAATGGCGATATCTGGTGCAGCAGTTATGCCGTTATTGTATGGCAGGATTGCAGATATCGCAAATCCAAAAACGGCTTATTGGATAGTAATCCCGATTTACCTTTATGTGCTCTACTATGCCAAATCAGGGCACAAGGTAAGAATTGTCAGATAACCTAAACCGGCAGGTGCGAAAGGTATTTAATCAATCTTCCTAAAATATTCTGATGATCCTGAGCCTTAGACTATCAGTGCCCTGGAGGGGCTAACTATAAATAACCCCGGGTAAGAGTGAAACCCGCAACCCGGGGTAGAGGAATCAGAATCGGCCACCGTCCGTGATCGCCCTTCCGCAAAAGCACTAACTTTTGTTCGGACGGAAAAGATTTGACATTCAAAAAAGAACCCTTTGAAACATTGTCCCTGTTTTCAATTCAGAAATTGACTCCTGAACTCCTTCGGCGTCATGCTGGTTATCGATTTAAATTTCCGGTTGAAATTTGAAAGATTATCAAAACCAGAGGCATAGCAGATATCCGAAATGGCCTGTTCCTCCTTCTCAATCAGGAGTTTTTTGGCATGACATACACGCAATTCACTGAGAAACGTCATAAAAGTCTTTTTCGTACTTTTCATAAAGTATTTACAAAAGGCGTGTGAAGTCATGTTGGCTATATCCGCTACATCCTGAATCTGTATTTTGTTGTGAAAATTCACAATAACATATTCATGCACTTTCTTTAACCGCCCGATTGAATGATCGCTGTAATTTATCAGGGGCAATTCAGTAACAAAAGTATTGGTCAGTAGTGGGCGCATCTCAGTTCTTGACAGTTCCAGGAGAATATCGAGCATTAAGATTATCTTTAATGGACCCTCAACGTTAACAAGATATTTCATTTTGGAAAGAATCACCTCATTGTTGGTATTCTGAAAACAAATTCCCCCCTTCGCCCTGTTTAACAGTTCTTTAATGATTGACATCTCGGGCAGTGAAAAGAAATGCTCTCCTAAAAAATCCTCTGAAAACATCACCAGAAAAGCGGATGCTTCCAGATCATCCTTTTCGAAATATTCCGGGTCACTTTTCCAGTAATGCGGAATGTTCGGTCCCAACAAAACCAGATCACCTTCATTGAAATTTTCAACACAATCCCCAACAAAACGCTTCCCTTTACTATGAATTACATACTTCAGCTCATATTCTGAATGAAAATGAAATTCGCTGTCAAAACGAGGAAGCTCAAGCTTCTTTGCTATAAATGACAACCCTTCGTTAACTATGATTTTTTGAAATTTAGCTTTCATCAGTGATAGCTTATTGTGTTAAATAGTATGATTAGCCTGATTACCCTGACAAGATAATATTAAAATTAGACAATTCAGTACCATACATCTTATTTTGAAATTTGTATTTTTGATTATACCTTTATGAAGTACCTGTAAAATTAGATTCATCTTTATAAAATTCATTCAATCTGATATGAGAAAAAAAGTAGCTGTAATTGGTTTTGGGTTTATGGGAATGACCCATACGCTAAATATACTTAAAAATCCAGATTTGCAATTAGTTGCGATCGTAGATAAAAACCCTGGAACGATTGAAAAAAACTTATTTGCCCCGGGAGGCAATTTTTCCACCGGCGAAATAGATCCTGCTGTATTAAGTAATGTCAATATTTACCCGGACTTTGACAAGTGTCTCAGGGAAGAGGAGCTCGATGCCGTTCATATTTGCGTGCATACTGAGCTTCATTACGAAATGGCAAAGAAAGCCCTCATGTCTGACAAGCATGTTTTTTTGGAAAAACCTTTTACCCTGGATATTCAGCAAGCTGAAGAATTAATTGGCCTTGCTAATCAGAAAGGAAAGATCCTGATGGTGGCGCATGTAGTTCGATTTATGCCTCCTTATCAAAAACTAAAGCAGTGGATTGATTCAAAGGAATTTGGCGAGTTGAAATTTCTTTCAATGTCGAGATTTTCAGGTATCCCCGAATGGGGAGAGTGGAAGGAACAACGGTCTAAAGGCACATCAGGAGGGGCCCTTTTTGATCTCATAATCCATGATATTGATTTTGCAAACTATGTTATCGGTATACCGTCGGAGATAAAAAGCAGCTATCTTCCCGGCGGCTTAAGTCAAAATGACTATGTCAGCGCGATGTGGAGTTATAAGGATAGTAATGTTCATGTTAAGATTGAGGGGGGAAACACCTTTCACAGTAATTTTCCATTCCAGGCAGGCTATATGGTTCAGTTCGAAAAAGCAAGTGTAATATACACAACTATAAAGAGCGACGTCATACGGATAGCTGATGATGCAACCATTTCTGAAGTGCCTGCAGGTGATGCAGGTGAAGGTTACTATAATGAGATTAAATACTTTGCCCAGTGCATTACAAACAATATCCAACCTGCTGAATGCATGCCCGCTTCATCCCTTGAATCAATTAAATTGTGTTATAATCACCTTTAATCATTAGCTGTTATGAAACAAAATTTAGCCATTAATGGGGGACCAAAAACTATAGAAAAAGATTTTGAATGGCCTGTTTTTGATGATACAGATGTAAATGCGGTTGCCGAAATCGTTCGAAGTGGAAAGTGGGGTAACCCAGATTGCGGAGATGTAGTGGAAACCTTCGAAAAAGAGTTTGCATCTTTTTGCGGTGCGAAATATGCATTAACCTGTGTCAATGGCTCTGTTGCACTGCGCCTTGCCTTAATTGCATGTGGTGTAAAGCCAGGTGATGAAGTAATCGTTACTCCATACACGTTTATCGCAACAGCTTCGATAGTCCTTGAAGCCAACTGCGTCCCTGTCTTTGTTGATATAGACCCTGATACTTACAATATCAATCCGGCTCTGATTGAAAAATTTATTACAGCCCGGACAAAAGCAATTATTCCGGTACATTTTGCTGGCCAGGCCTGTAGTATGGATTCAATAATGGGTATAGCTAAAAAATATAATTTGCGTGTAATTGAAGATGCTTGTCACGGTCATGGTGCCGAATATAAGGGGAAGAAGCTGGGAAGTATCGGGGATGCCGGATGCTTTAGTTTCCAGTCGTCAAAAAATCTTACCAGTGGTGAAGGCGGAATGATAATTACTAATGATGAAAGTCTGTACGACATGATGAATTCACTTCGTAACGTGGGACGTGTCAAAGGAGGACAATGGTACGAACACCATTTTGCCGGGTGTAATTACAGGATTACTCAGATGCAAGCTATTCTTCTTTCGAATCAGTTAAAAAGACTTGCTGAGCAAACTGATCGCCGACACGAAAACGGAACTTATCTGAATTCACTACTTGAAAAAATCGATGGTATAAAACCACTTACCAGAGGTTTGGGAGAGACAAAACACAGCTATCATATTTACATTTTTAAATACGACAAATCAAAATTCAATAATCTTTCTAAAGTTGATTTTTCCAGAATGCTGGCAGCTGAGGGCGTTCCATGCTTCATGGGTTATCCTGAACCACTCTATAAACAGCCTCTGTTCCAGCAAAAGAATTTTATGTGCTATGCTATTCCGGAAGAGGTAGATTATTCGGATGTATTCTGCCCTGAGACCGAAAAGGCGTGTCACGAAGAGGCTGTCTGGATATTTCAGAATACCATGCTTGGCACCAAAGAGGATATGGATAAGTTTGCAGAAGCCATTCTTAAAATTCAAAAAGCATATGTTTAGTTGGTAATCTTCTTTGATGAAGTGTTTTTGAAGCATAATATTACGGGGCCATATCAAAAATAAAATAAGTTAACCGCAATGGTCACAAAGGATTTTCACAAAACTTAAATAATAATAAATCCTTAATTTAAAGCCATTTAATCGGGATATGAAATTAAAATTATTACTGCCGTTATTATTTATAATGCCATATCTTACAAATGCGCAATCCTTCTATCTCGTTGGGACGTCGCAGGTAAGCATTGAGCCAGCCCAATCACTGATTTCATTAAACATGACTGGTTACGGATTCCCCAGAGATGGGCGGTTCACCCTGCAATGGGAAAAAAGGGGTGCTGTACCGGAAGTTAATGCAATGGGAAGCTTGAATGGAAAACTTTACATTGTAACAAGTGGTGATTTGCTGGTGATGAATCCGACCAAAAATAGTCCAGTATGGGAAAAAGTTGGTAAGGCAGAAAATATCAGATCCATTGCAGGATTTCGGGATGTTCTGTTTGCCATCAACAACCAGGGGAAATTGTTAAGGACAAAAGTGAATAGAGGAAATTTATGGGAGGCATTGGAGTCCGAAGAAAATTTGGGTACCGTTATTGCAGCAACCAAAAATAAACTCTATGCAACTAAGGCCGACGGTTCTTTATATTACGCTGACTTTTACGGAAACCGGGTTGAATGGAGAAAAGTTGAAACTCTGACAAATATCCTGAACAATATTGTCTGTCTTGCAGCAAATGAACAAAAACTATATGCACTTACAAATGATGATGTTATCTATCAGTGCACGCCCGGGAGAGCAGATTCAAAATGGTTAAAGATTGCTTATCGGAATGGAGAGACGATTAAGGAGGATATTAAGCAAATCGCTGTAGCTGGCGAACGATTATTTGGTATAAGTAAAGATAATATTCTCTATCAGGGAGAACATCGTACGGAAGGGAATCTATCCTCCAGGGCTATGGCTATAAAAAACGGTCAGTCAACTGTTGTCATTGTGAATGTCGATATTTGCGGGCTAACCGATGCTTTTACCGGTTTGATAAAAAAGGAGATCAGCCTGAAGGATCATATCCCGCCACAGGCAGTTTTTATCAATTGTACCCACACCCATTTTGCTCCAGTTTCGCAGGATTGCCTTACCTGGCAGGAACACAGCCAGCGACCCGACAGTAGTTTTTTATATTCGACCGTTAAAAGCGGGATAATTAATTCTGTCGAAAATGCACTCAAGGCGATGACTCCCGCAGAAATGTTCTTTGGAAGAGGCTCAACGGAGATTGGGTTTAACAGAAGCCTGCCAGATCATACTGAACTTTATGATAATGCAGTTGATGTAATCAGGGTAAATTATACAGGAACTAATTCGGCGAGCTACTTGTTTTTAACAGCATGCCACCCTGTATTCAGTACTGCGGGCAAGCTTAATTACACGCTTAGCGCCAATTATCCTGGTGTGTCGCGCAAACTTATTGAGGAGAGAACGGGAACTTCGAATTCATTGTTTATTCAAGGTACAGCCGGAGATATTGATCCCAAAGACAATGGAGAATACATAACCGGAGAGAAGTTATCCAACGAGGTGATTGCTGTCCTGGGCAAACCAATGACTAAAATATCCGGACCGATTTCGTGTTATCTCGATACTATTGATATTCCGGTTAAGCCCTGGACAAAGGAGGAAATAACCGCCTACCGGGCTGACAACATTGGAAAGGTAGGTGATGTTTATGCTGAAAAAAATGTGAAGTGGTGTGATCTGATGTTTAAATATTATCGCGAAGGGACAATGCCACAATCGATGCCGGTTTACATTAATACGCTCAATGTCGGGAACTGGAAACTCGTTGGATTTTCAAGGGAAACCACAACCGGTTATGGTTTGACAGTTAAGAATTTTTGGCCTGATAAGCTTATCTCTGTTGCCGGTTATACAAACGATGTTTCGAGTTACCTTCCAACACACATGCATCTTGAGGCAGGCGTATATGAAGGTAAAGATTCGTATTTCTGGGACGGGATGCCTAATGCATTTCCAAAAGATGCAGACAAGACCATTCTTAACAAGATTAAATCTCTTGAGAGATAACCTCTCTATTCCCCTCCCTGGGTGGGGTTAGGGGAGGTCAAAAAAGAATTAAATACATACGACATTATATCATTCTTACAATTTTGGCTGCTGAGATATTCCACATAATAAATTAAATTCCTGAGAAATGAAAAAACGCGAATTCTTAAAGGTTTTTGGTGTCGGCACTATTGGGGCTATTGCCTTATCTTCCATTACTTGGGGGTGCGGAGGAACAGAACATAAAAAGGGATTGAAAAACTGGGCATGGATTCATCCCTTGGAGTCTTCAGATCCATCACATTCGGCAGATGAATGGAAAAAATTACTGACAAATCTTAAAAGATGGGGCATTGACTCGGCATTGCTTCTTACCCAAAATAGTTCAATTATCAGTCAGGTTCTTCCTATTGCCAAACAGGTTGGAGTTGAACTTCATGCCTGGATTATTGCACTGAATTGGCCTGATAAAACCACGATGAAAGAGCATCCCTCATGGTATGTAGTGAATGGTAAAGGAGAGTCTTCTGTTGACAAACCCGCATATGTAGACGATTATAACTGGCTGTGTCCATCCAACCCCGAAGTTGTCGAGTTTATGAAAAAAAGGGTTCTGGAGTTATGTACGATTGATGGACTGGCAGGGGTTCACCTGGATTATATTAGGTATCCGGATGTCGTTCTGGCGCCTGCACATAAATCGAAATATAATATACCGCAGGATGATTTCGTTCATCCGGCTTCCGATTATTGTTATTGCGAAGTCTGCCGGTCTCAGTTTAAAAAATTGTCGGGGGTCGACCCAGTGACAATGTCCGACCAGGCGACCAATCAAGCCTGGCTTAATTTCAGGTACGACAGCGTAACTAATCTGGTAAACGAACTTTATGATACTGCTCATAAATCCGGTAAAGTTCTTTCAGCTGCTGTTTTCCCGACGCCCTATTTGTCTAAATTCAGGGTAAGGCAGGATTGGGTAAAATGGAAACTTGATTATGTAATGACCATGATATATCACAGCTATGAGGGTAAGCCTGTGGAATGGATTGAAACAGCAACGAGGGAAGGAGTAGAGGCACTTTCAGGTAAATTTCCTTATTACAGCGGATTGCACCTGGCACAGCTTACCCCTAAGGAGCTTGGACTTGCCACCAAACTATCTTTGAAAGCTGGTGCCGACGGATTCGTTGTGTTTCCGGGAAACAAAATGTCGGAAGAATATTGGAAATATATCGAAATGGGAATCAGCTAATAATTTATGTATCAAGCTGCCACCCATCATTGATAAGTTCATCGATACTCGAGTATGCAACAATAATGTCTCTTTGACCTGTATCCGAACAGTTTCTTGAACCAATTGGACATCCTCTAATAAAAAGCTTTTT
>CAIOOC010000078.1 GCA_903859795.1 uncultured Bacteroidia bacterium | reverse complement strand
GCTCCTGTCAGAAATCTGTAAAGAACTGATAATCGCCAGGCAAACTGAAGCAGCCTTTTGCCTGCAAAGATATTTGGTCTCTTCACTCCGAGACAGTCAGCAACCTGATTAAAGAATTCACGAAAAGGAATATTTTTAGCATTTAATATATAACGTTGGTTTTTAACAATTTCCCATGAATCGTCTGCCATCAGATGTTGTATGGCCCTAATCACATCTCTGACGTCAACGAAACCGGTTCCACCTTTGGTATAAAATTTCATTCCGCGCCATACCTTTGAAAAAAGAATGGAACTTCCCGATTTCCAGTCGCCAGGGGCAATAATAACTGACGGATTCACAATCACAGCATCCAAACCCTGTAAGATTCCACGCCAAACTTCCATCTCTGAAAGATATTTGCTCTCGGAATAGGCCGAATGATCTCTTGAATTTCGCCATGGATGTTCTTCTGTTGCTTCAATTCCCTCGGGTGGAGAGCCGAGTGCCCCAATCGAGCTGACATGGCAAAAGCGATGTATTCCCAATTCGACTGCCAGTTCTACAAGATTTGCAGTACCATCGCAATTGGTATGAATGATTTCGCTCCCCTTCCTGGGATCGAAAGACATAAAGGCTGCCACATGAAAAATCTGATCGATTCCAATTAAAAGTTCGCGGAGCCCATCTTTATCAAGAATATTCCCATCAACCCATTCAATTGAATCAAGAAGAGACTGATAGTCATTGCTATAAAATGAAAATATCTTTTCGGTTTGCTGCAGGCAGCTTTCTCTTCGTTTTAGTGCACGAACTTTCGTCCCCTTCAAGGCCATGTCGTACAATAAGTGAGCCCCAACTATTCCAGTGCCACCCGTAACAAATATCATATTTATCTTTTGAAGGTAAAATTATTAAACAAGTTAACTTTGCATGAGGTAGGATATTTCCTGTCAACTATTTATTAATTCGTCAATTTCCTTCAGATGCAGCTGCAAGTGTTTCAGATAATACAAGACCTGGTCTTTAAGAGAAACCTCTGTTTCATCTGAAGCCATCCACAAATTTTCCAGCTTGTCATCTTTAATATTTTGAATAACATGTACAAGGTGCAGGTTTATGTATTTCCACAATTGAATCATATTTTCCCAACTCTCCTGCTGATAATTCTGAATCGCTATCCACCGGTCATTGTTCCCATTCGTCGCATAATTAGGAAAGTTCAAGGGACTATTCTGATATTGTAAATGGATATACCTGTGGGTATTATTTGATGCTGAATCAATTAAATGTCCAAGAATCTGTTTGATAGTGCGGTCCTGGCTGTTTCTGCGTTCTGAAATCACCTCATCCTGAAGCATTCTAAGCTTATTTTCCCATTCTACGACAAGGGAAATTATCCCATTGGTTACAATCTCAAATTCTTGTTTCATAGTCTATCTAATTATATTTTACAAAAAACATATCTGGACGAAATAATTGCCATCAGGTCACGATGTTATCGTTCTTTTGCCAAGATGACCACAAAGAAGACGCTCCACTGTTTTAAGTTTTTGGTAACGTTTTTGGAAATCACTCACGGCCTCATCATCATGATTCTGGGCGGCTTTCCGTATTCCCTGTTCAGCCTGGGCAATTAAAAAGGTTATGTATCGTAGCTTGCATTCTTGCAGCACCTTGGGGACTAACTGATGAAGAATTTGGTGCTCTTCCTCAATATAACTACCTTTCTTTCTCCAGAAATCACTTAATTTATTCTTTTCGGACAGGATATCTGAAACCAACTGACTGATCTGTCGGTCGGAATGATTGACGAAATGTTTAACCGCATCGAAGTTTTCGTCATCTGAATGAAGGCGATATTCTTCAAAAATCACTCTGATAGCCGGATTTACAGATACCATCTGGTCGGCCTCCAACTCCGAAAGGATATATGTCGCCACATCAACTGCATTTGATTCTCCGTTTTCGGGATTCTCAACTTCAAAGATTTTGTGTGTTCCATATTTCAGCAATAACTTAAGCAGTTCGCGTTCTTCGTTTTCGCAGGGATTAACCTCGGGAACCAGGTCAAATGAAGGCTGAACCTTTAAATTGGTATCCTTTAGAAGCTCGCGTTCCTGATGTTTGATCATCTCGTCTTCAGATTTTACCTTGAGCTTACGAATTTCATTGTAAAGTACTGCCTCACGAACGTCAAGAAGTCTGCTGCACTCTTTGAGGTATTCTGATCTTACGATTTCTGCCGGGATAACGGCGATTGAACTTACAATATCGGTAATGAGCTTTGCCCGGCTAATCGGGTCATTCTGCACACCTGCGAGTAATAATTTAGTTTTGAATTTTATGAAATCGGTTTCATTTGAACGAATATATTCTGCCAACTGGGTTGCACTCATCGATCTCGAAAAAGAATCAGGATCTTCACCTTCCGGTAGTGGAAGCACTTTTACATTAATTCCCTCTTCAAGAACCATATCTATACCACGCATTGAGGCCTTTATCCCGGCCTGATCACCGTCATAAATTATTGTAACATTATTTGTAAACCTCCGGATAAGCCTGATCTGATCAATTGTCAGTGATGTTCCAGAAGAGGCAACAACATTCTCGATTCCCGATTGGTGGAGGGATGTCACATCTGTATATCCCTCAACGAGATAGCATTTATCTTCCTGGATTATAGCCCTTTTGGCTTGAAAAATTCCATAAAGTACACGACTTTTATGGTAGATATCTGATTCGGGAGAATTGAGGTATTTGGCTATTGTTTTGTCCTGTGATAGAGTGCGGCCTCCAAAGCCAATTACTCTGCCTGAAATTCCATGAATCGGGAACATCATCCTGCCGGAAAACCTGTCTCTTATCCACTCATCACGTTTAATTGTCAGCCCTGTCTTTTCAAGGTATTCCATTTTGAAACCCTCCTTAATGGCTGCACTTGTCATTATGTCTTTACCATCAGGGCAATAGCCAATCCCAAACTTTTTTATAATATCATCTCTCATTCCCCGTTGTCGCAGATATGAGAGGCCGATTAACCGCCCCTGGTTGGACTCCCAAAGCTGATCGGTGAAGAATTTTTGTGCAAACTCAGAGACAATTAACTGGCTTTCGCGATCGTTCCTCTCTTTGATATCTTCAGGATTCTCTTCCTTCTCCCTGACCTCAATGTGGTATTTATTTGCAAGCCACCGAAGTGCATCGACATAAGATAAATGCTCATGTTCCATGATGAAATTTACCGATGATCCACCTTTACCACATCCGAAACATTTATAAATTCCCTTTGCCTGAGAAACATTAAACGAGGGTGTCTTCTCGTTGTGAAATGGACATAAGCCAATCATACTGGTACCGCGTCGCTTTAAAGTTACAAAATCACCCACTACATCGGCAATTTCAGCGGCGTCAAGTATTTGTTGTATGGTTCCCTGGTCAATCATATCAGCAAAGGTAATGAAAACTGGACAGGAGAAAATACTTTAAATGATCAAAAAAACAGGCAGTTTCCAGCCATACATTTCTCAACTATTTTTTTTAACTTTACAGGAAATAATGCCGTATAGTTATTAAAATCAGTCAAAAGAGGCCTGATATCCGCAATCTGTCACATCTCACCTCAACTATTAAATATTTTTTTTCAGCTCTCTTATAATCTAAACCGAAAGTTAATATGAACCTATTTGTAGCAAAACTTAATCCGGCCACCACCTCTAAGGACTTGCAAAGACTTTTTGCACATTACGGGTTAGTGACCACTGTTAAAGTCATTATGGATCATTTTACAGGAAGATCAAAAAATTATGGCTTCGTTGAAATGCCAAATATTGAAGAGGCTAATGAAGCATTAAAAGAATTAGACTCATCTGTGTTTCAGGATTCAGTTATTAGAGTGAAAAACTCACAACCAAATAACATCAGGCCTAACGGAGCCGGGAGTCAATTTCATGCTAACCGGACGATAACGGTGTGGAATCAACATGAATATATTCGGGATTCATCTTTAAATCCTAAATATCTTTCAGGCCAAAGCAGTACGAGAAACTATGGTTATCGTGGAAGTGGTCTCAGGAATAGGGATCTATATTAGTTTTGAAAATAAGTTATGGAAATCCAAAGCGACTTTGCATCATGCAAGATGATCTTATTTTTAAAATTGCCCTCTCTTTGGTTCCGGGAATTGGAAGTGTGACTGCAAAATCGCTTATCGCCTATACCGGTTCTGCCGAACAGGTATTCACAGAAAAAGAGAAGATATTACGAAAAATTCCCGGCGTAGGAAGTATTCTTGCAAAGAATATTTTAGAATCCAGAGTAATGTCACGAGCATCTCAGGAGGTAGAATTTCTCGTAAAAAATAATGTGAAGGCCCTTTTTTACCTTGATGAAGATTATCCCCAGCGATTGCTTGGGTGTGCAGATGCCCCGATTGTCCTGTATGTAAAAGGAAATCCCGACCTGAATTATCCAAAAGCAATCAGCATCGTGGGAACCAGGCACGCCACCGATTACGGGAGGAAAATGGTCGATCAATTTATTTCAATACTGAAGGAACGGGGATACAGGATTCTGATAGTTAGCGGATTAGCCTATGGAATAGATATTCAGTCTCATAAGGCTGCACTTCGGACTGGATTGCCTACTGTGGCCGTATTGGGGCACGGCCTTGAAACCGTATATCCCTCGTTACATACCCCTATAGCCAGGGAAATGGTCGAAAAAAACGGAGGGCTTGTATCTGACTTTTTAAGTTTTTCGACAATCGAAAGAACCAATTTTCTAAGGCGAAACCGCATAATCGCAGGGATGTCAGATGCAACAGTTGTAGTTGAGTCAGCAAAAAAGGGGGGCGCCCTGGTCACTGCAGACATTGCCAATTCATATAACCGCGATGTATTTGCTTTCCCGGGTAGAGTAGGTGATGTATATGCGGAGGGTTGTCATTTCTTAATTAAATCAAACCGTGCATCTCTGATCGAAACTGTTTCAGATTTGGAATATGTAATGAACTGGAGCGCTTGCCAAAGCCAACCAGATGCTGTTCAGCCATGCCTTTTTTATGACTTCAGCCAGGATGAAAAATTGATTGTTGATCTGCTCCGCAACCAAGGTGAAACACCCATTGACATGATTTGTATCAAAACATCATTGCCTATGAACAAAGTTTCCCCAACCCTGCTCAATCTCGAATTTGCTGGAATAGTTAAAGGACTTCCTGGAAAAGTATTTAAGGTTCTCTGAGTAGAATTTACTTCTTCTTATTTGATATTTAGGATTTAGAGTGATTGACATCCTAAAGGACGAAAAGCCTAACGCCTTTTTATCCTGCATTGAAATCAATAAACATCATCCAGTCAAACAATTAAGACCTAAGGATTGATTCTGACAAAGAAAAGTTACCTTTGCAGCATATTAATTTATCGAGAATGACAACATTTGAAGGATTGGGGATTGGTAAATCGGTTTTAAAAGCATTGGAGGAAATTGGATTTACAACACCAACCCCAATCCAGGAGCAGGCCATTCCTGTGATTAAGTCGGGCAAGGATATTTTGGGAATTGCGCAGACCGGGACCGGTAAAACAGCTGCATATATCATCCCACTATTGATGAAGCTTGTAAAAGCCGAAGGGAAAGATCCCAGAGCCATTGTACTGGTTCCCACACGCGAACTTTCGATTCAGGTTGGTGAGGATATTGCAGAATTATCACAATACACCAATATCCGCCATGCGGCTATTTATGGCGGAATTGGCTGGACAAAACATGCAGCACTTCTTGAGCCGGGAGTTGATATTCTGGTTGCAACACCCGGTCGTTTATGGGAACTTTACCGTGCAGGAGCTTTTGCAATGAAAAGTGTAAAAACTCTTGTTGTGGACGAAGCAGACCGTATGCTTGACATGGGTTTCATGCCGCAACTCAACAAGCTCTTTGAGGTGATTCCGCCCCGGAGACAAAACTTGCTGTTTTCGGCAACCTTCTCTGAGAGCATCGAAACCATGAGCCATGAATTTCTTACTTTTCCTGAGCGAGTCGAAGTTGCACCATCTGCTACACCTGTTGAAAAGGTAAAGCAATATTTCTACAGGGTACCAAATTTCAGAACAAAACTGAATTTCATAAATTACCTGTTAAACGATGAAGAAGAATTTAAACGCGTGATTATCTTTTGCCGTACAAAGGAAAATGCTGAAGCGGTATATAAGGTAATCAAGAAAAAAACGGAAGGAGAGGTGCGGATTCTACATTCCAATAAAGCCCAGAGCTCCAGAATTAACACAATCGAAGCTTTTAAGGGAGGTGGCGTAAGGGTACTGGTTTCAACAGATGTTTCTGCCAGAGGGATAGATGTAAGTAAAATATCCCATGTAATCAATTTTGATCTTCCACCCAGATATGAAGATTATATTCACCGGATTGGCCGAACAGCACGCGCAAATACTGAAGGGGTGGCTATTTCATTTATCGGACCAGAAGAGGACTTTCACCTAGGAAATATAGAACAACTGATACGGATGAAGATCGAGGAGCGTCAACTGCCTGATTCGATAGAGAT
>CAIOOC010000077.1 GCA_903859795.1 uncultured Bacteroidia bacterium | reverse complement strand
ATTGAGACTGAGTTTGTCCAACCAAACTATAAGCCGATATAAGCAACAGCAGAAAGAGAACAGAGTTTTTCATTATTATTCTTTTAATAATAAGACAATCAGATCTAAATGAAACAAAATAATAGCCACCAAATGATGAAGATACCTAAATTCACCAAAGCGTGCAAGGGATAAATGATCATTTTGCCCACGCTTCGAACATCGAAATTGCGGTGTACAAAACACCTGCCTCACCCCGAAAAGTTCCTGACCCCCGGGGTTTGTTATCCACAGAGTACCATTCGTAAAATCCGCTATTATCCTTTACCCGTTTAACCATCGGTATCATTTGCTCGTACGCCTCATCAACAAATCCATTTTTAATTAGTTGCTGAATCATTCGGCCTCCAAACCAGGTCCAGTCGCCACCATTTTGGTAACTATACTCCGGGTTCATGATTTTATTTTCAAAGAAGCCTTTCGGATATGGCGGATAAAGAGTTAATCCAATAGAACCTGCACCTGCCAGCTTTACCCTGCGGATCATTTCATTCAGAGAGGTTTTTATTTCAGCCTTACTAAGTAAACCAGCTTCAATAGCGATTGTTGTTCCGCCGAAATAAAAAATGGCATTCTCGTCGAAATCTTTCGGAAATGGCGATCCTTTTTCGAGATAGATATGCGGAATGAATTTTTGATTCTTCACATCCCATAAATATGTTCTGCTGTTTTGAGCAATGCTGTTCCTGACGTTTTCCCATTTAACTTTTGTTACAGGCACTATTTCCATCAGGTTATTCAGGGCAATTACAAACATCGCATTGTCGTAAATATCTATTGTGGGGTGGGTGTTGGCATCGAGTGTAACTCCCCAGCCATGTTCGGGCTGTACATCGCCCCAGTCAGCCGTTGTGGCGCCAATTATCAACCCATATTGCTGATTAAACCTGTGAGTCATTAAAAAGTCGGCAGCCCATTCAAGCCGGTTGCTGACTTTTCTGTCACCGATATTTTCGTCAAGAATTGTTTTGTCTCCGGTTAACTGAATATATTTATAAACCGCCTGGATCAACGAACTCTCCTGATCGGTCTCAACAGTATTTTTATGCCCGGCATACCTGGGTTCGAGTTTCGAATAATGAAAATTGTATTCCTCACCACCAATCTTATCTTTTGGTGTAAACCCATCAAGGATATTACCATCGTCCCCCTGCATGCGGAAAAAAACTAGCAGATTTTCCTTGAGAGTTGATTTATCATTTACCTGTGCAGCAAGCTCAATAAAGGTATTGTAATCGCGGATCCAGACTTCCCGGTAACCGTCACCCGCATTAAATCCGGCTTTCATCACTTCGAGTGCTTTCGCTTTAACGAAAGGGAAATAGGAATCATTCCTGATTCTTGCCTTTAGTTCTGATGACTTATGAGCAGGTTGATTTTGACACGAACCGGCAAAGACCATGAGAATAACTCCAATCAAATAGCAAAATCTCTTCATTTTATTCCATTTTTTTTGAGGCGCTTTTTACATTCCAACCCTCCAATCCAAACCATAACGATTTTCCAGGAATACTTGAAAGTCTGGAACAGTCTATTCCAATTTCCCTGCTTTCGCCCGGCAGAAGTGTGACATAGTTATCGGTAAAGAAAACCGGTAGAGCAAGTTCTCCGCCCTGTTCCTTTAAAATTTTTAACCTGACAAAAAATGCAGTTTCCTTCCCCTTATTACTGATTACAACCGATTTTTCACCTTCCTTATTGGTTACAAATTCACTTTCGAGGGTGGTTAGCTTTAACTCATTCAACTTTTCATAACTCTTCCCCGGCAACGACAACCAGTAAAAATTCTCCGATTTAAGTTTGTTTTGCTTGTCACTCAACTTCAACCTCAAAAAGTAAACTTCTACTTTTTGATCTGGTGCTTTGATCTTTTTCAAGATTGACACTTTATTGGCTTCGGTGGATGTTGCATATTGATCCTTTGAAAGGAGATTTCCATGAATATCGAATTGTTCAGCTGAAACATTCAACTCTTTAAAATCGGTGATAGTCTGATTTACAAGGCAAACCGATGAATCGTTCAGGTTTAATTGCAGGTGGAGTGGATTCGCGCCATGCTGATATCCGTAAAAGCCGCCGTTTTGTTCAAGGAAAATATCGTAAAACTGTCCGCGCAAGGCTGTCCAGGGATTCTGGTTTTTCCAAACCAGCATTCCCGAATAGGTACTCCACATGCCTGCATTAAAACCTTCCTGAAGGGCACGGTATTGTTCGTAATTAACCAGTTGGGCCTTTCTACAGAAATCATCTATCCCTTCAGCTTTACCATACTGATCGATATAATTGTCATACCCAATATATTTATGATACGACCAGACAGGGTTCTCATGGCGCCTGCCAGGAATTACAAGGTCTTTCTCCTCCATTATTTTCCGCATGGTCTCGACGTTTGGCACTCCGACAGAGCCTAATTCGGGATTGAATGGGAATGACCTGACGGTGAAGAAGTGCAGCGGATTCTGGATTCCGTAAGGACCATCGCCATTTCCACCAAGATTACTTTTTGCAAGATCTTCGGAGGTTGATTGATTGAGGTAATAACGTGTCCCGTCATATTTTGGAAAGACCTCCATTTTAAGTTTATTGTCGATATCGGCCGGGGGTGGGTATTCGTTTCCTCCACACCAAAGGTAGAGACTTGGGTGATTACGCAACATTTTAACCTGATCAACAACGGTATTCACAAACAGTGAATGATTATCAGGGTAGGCACGACGCCGTTCCTGGGTCTCTTTTTTCGCGGGATCAAACCATCGGCCATTACAATCGCCCGAGATGTACAGATCCTGCCAGACCAGTAACCCATATTTATCGCAGGCATCATAAAACTCAGGGCGTTCGGTCATCGAGCCGCCCCAGATCCGGATCATATTCATATTCATCTCGGCATGCATCCTCACGTCTGTGTCATACCGTTCAGCAGATAAACGCAGAAGAGCATCAGAAGCGATCCAGTTTCCACCTTTTATAAATACATCCTGCCCGTTAATCATGAAAATCCTGGCGTTCAGTTTATCATCGAATCGGGTATCGGTCTGACGGACACCAAAGATGACACTTTCATGGTCGGATACGTTTCCACCATTTCCGACAAACGACAACTCAACTTTATACAACGGGTGATCACCCATCCCGTTTGGCCACCATAACTGAGGGTTTTCAATTTTAAATTCGGGAAGTGAAACTGTGATCTTATCGCCGGCTGGTATGACCACCATTTTAGAGACCTCAACTTTTCCACAACGAGCAATTACCTCTCCGCTTTGTGAAATTTCTGAAGCGTTTACCAGGTCTGTTGAAACGATAACCACAGCAGGTGCCTGTTTCCCCCCTGGCACCCGTTTCCCTGGAACTTTAGTCTGAACAAATGGATCGAGTATATCAACGGAACCGGTAATTTCGAGTGCTACCTCATCCCATATACCGGTATTACGGTCCCTGATCGGGCAAATCCAATCCCATCCGGCTGTAAACTGCATGGCTACTGACCGCGCGATCATCCCATCTCCACCCTGGCCATTAGGAGCACCGACCGGATCAGGTGGATGGACAAGTACTGCAAGCCGGTTTAACCCTTTTTCAAGAAACGGGGTAACCAGGAATTTTTCGCGCAGATACATCCCCTGATGCGGATCCGGATTGATCTTTTTTCCATTCAGGAACATCTCGGCAGAATAGTTAATACCGCGGAATTTTAACCACACCTGTTCTCCTTCCTTCAAGTCAGGAACTTTAAATTCATCATAAAACCAGTAGGTGTAATAATCGGCGCCTGCCTGGTAAATATCAGGGATCAACTCATTATTCATTCCAAAAAACGGATCCGGAACTTTTTGATTATGGAGTAAAGTGGTCAGTACTGTTCCAGGAACAACGGCGTCCATCCAATCGTAAAACCTAAAATCCCTTCCGGTGATTACTGTTCCGTCACCAATAACTTCATTTGCCTTTTTTGCCTTCCAACCAGTATTCAGCTTTGTCTCCCCTTGTTGTGCCATTGCCTGGAAAGAAAGGGTCAGAAACAGAAATATTGGGAAATATCTTTTAATCATCGGTATATACATTATTATGAAAACAAAAAACCAGTATGCTTTACTGAACTTATTTTACTTTTATCGGCAGGTCGCTCATGCTCGGAGGAGGAACATTTACTCCCCAGGATTTATTGGGTTCCGGACCCATTTCAAAATTAATGGTTCCTCCGTTTATAAGCTTTTTCCTGTCGATCCAGCAATTTTCTATCTTCTTGTTATTCAGTGTAAGAGACTGGATATAGATATTCTTTGCCGAATTATTTTTTGCCTTAATAACTAACTGTTTGCCGGTATAATACTTTGGATCAAGCTGGATAGTTACTTTATCAAACTGCGGACTTCCGAACTGGAAGGTTGGATTCATCGAAGCATGACCCTGCACATCAAAAATGCCGAGTGCGGCCATCACATACCACGCCCCGAGCTGCCCCTGATCTTCATCCTGACCTATTCCATACCCGCGTAGTGGTTCAGTACCATAGAACTCATCACAGATTGCCCGTGTCCATTTTTGAGTAAGCCAGGGCTCTCCAACGTAATTGAACAACCACGAATCGTGCAAACAAGGCTGGTTTCCATGGTTATACATCGCTTCAATTCCTGAAAAGCTATCGACTTCTTCGGAGCCGCCTCCAAATTTGCTTTTTTGAGAGGTAACAAATACTTTTTCGAGGCGGTTTCTAAATTCCTCCTTGCCCATCAATCGAATCAGTCCAGCAACATCATGTGGAACATACCAGGTATACTGGAACGCATTTCCTTCCTGGAATCCAACCCAAGCCTTCATCGGATTAAAATTAGGGATAAACGTTCCTTCAGCGAGTTTGGGCCTCATCATTTTCGTTTCCGGATCAAAAAGATTCCTGTAATAACCCGCCTGTTTCATTAATATCTTGTAATCCTCAGGATGGCCTAAAGCTTTTGCAAGCTGGGCTACCGCATAGGAGCTGAAACTGTATTCAAGTGTATGGGAAGATCCGAAATTGAATTTCCAGCCGTTGGAAAGCAGTGTATCCCTTGAAGGGACGTAACCATTTTTTATGAAATAATTCAGATCGTATTTCCCGTTTCCAAGGTTCCGACCATTGTAATCAATCTCATTTTTCAAAGATGCTTCATAACCTGTTTTAACGTCAAAGTCCCGGATTCCGCAGTTGTAGGCAGAAGCAATTAATAATCCCTGGAAATTAGTCTGAACACCGTTTGTATAGGTTCCGGCTGCTTCACCGTCGTGCAGCCATCCCCTTGTCTTATAAAAATCGATGTTTGACTGGACATACTCTTTAAAATATTCAGGATAGACTAAAGCCCAAAGTTGGCTCAAATTCCAAAATCCACCCCAAATTCCGTCGGTATTATAATGGTGGTGTTTTGGTTTTCCCTTATCATCAATTGGAATCTGGCCGATTCCCTTATCCACCAACGGATATTGGCCATTAACATCGTTTGACATTCCGCGTCCCAGCAGCGCATGGTATAATCCGGTATAAAATTTCACCCTGCTTGCACTGTCGCCACCTTCTGCCACAATACGGCTCAGCTGCTCAGTCCAGATAACCCGCGCTGATTGGTGAACTGCATCAAATGATTTTCCGGCGGATTCTGAGTCGAGGTTTAGACGTGCATTCTTTATCGAGGTATAGCTTAATCCGGTTTGAATTTCCAGTTGCTCATCCTGAGTCATTGAAAATGTCAGATAGAGTCCGTTCTTTACCCCTTTTGTCATACTCACCCCTTTTTGCTGAATAGAATCAATAAAGGCACCTGTTTCGAAAGGCTTTTTACTGAGCCTTGCCACGAAATACATCATCACACGTTTTCCAGGGTCCCCAAATTTGACATATTCGGGATTCGTTTCAACGAAGCCCTCCACCTCATTGCCATTGACAACCGCTGCAAATGCATTGGTCACATCGCTGCTCTCTCCTTGCTTATGACCGAGGTCGATTATCAAATGAGCTTCCGAAGTTACCGGAAAAGTGTAACGGTGATAACCGACCCTTTCAGTGGCTGTCAGCTCGGCCTTAATCCCGTAATCTTTCAGAAATACCGAATAGTAGCCCGGTTCTGCATGTTCGCTTTTTTTATCAAATCGGGATCGGTAGCCACCTTCAGGGTGGTCCTGTTTACCAGGGATTGTCCTGAGCTCTCCCACTGTTGGCATAAAGACGACTCCACCGATCTGAAATTCATGGAAATGGCCAAATCCCTCGATTGAAGTGTGGCGGTCATCATACCCACAGGGGTCCCAGCTGCCAATACTACCGGCAGCATTTGTATGGGGCGCGAGCTTGGCCATGCCGAAAGGTAAAGCCGCCGGGGTGTAGAAAAACCAGCGACCGTGTACCGAACCAATCTGTGGATCGACATAGACCAGAGGATTAAACGGTTTATTTTCAGGGGTAAACGAAACCAACAATCCAAATAAACTCAACAAAATAAGGAATCTCAGTCCGGATTTTTTCATAAAAAGTATGCGTAATTATTTGACTTATGACATTTGAGGCAAGAGTAATTTCACCTTTTCAAAATATGATTCATCAACCAGGACTGAACTACCGATCATGGAAGCTGTCTCCTTTAACTCAGATACTGCTATCCTGATATCGGCATCCTGCGATATCAGGTAATTATTCAGACTCTCTCCGAAAAGTGGAAAGGCATATGAGATATTGCCGCCAATAACCAAAACTTCGACACCGAACTTTACCATCCAGGGGAGTAAGAATAGTCCAAGCTGGTGACCAAAATCATCGAAAAGCGATTTTGCCACTGCGTCAGTTTCGGCAAGTTTTGCCATCTCCTTAACACCTTTAAGCTGGGTACCGGTTTTCTCGAAATAGCGGTTTAAGAATCCCCGGGTTGAAAAAAAATCATCGGCATTCCCATCCTGAAAAGGGAGATACCAGACACAGCCCATATCCGGAACTTCAGCACCCGAAACTACCGGCAAGCGGTCGCACAGAAATGCCGATCCAAAACCTGTTCCCAGGGTAATAGCCATAGAACGCTGGGAGCCGCTAGCCTTCCCTATCCAGTCTTCGCCGATAGCAAAAGCGGTCGCATCGTTAATAAAACGGATTGGGAAATTATCGGGCAGTCCCATCTTCTTTCTCAGCGCATCCGGGACGTTTAATCCGTATATATTTTCATATTTTTTATTATTCCCTTTGAATCTGGCAATTCCGTTGGCATAATCAAAGGGCCCGGGCATCGCAAAACCTATTCCGCTTACATTATTAAAACCTACCTTGTCGATAGTTGCCTGAATCGTCTTACTCCATACGTCAATAATCTCCTCGGCAGTGCCCTGATTGTCGAGATCGCTTTCTGAAAAGGTTTCGGGTAAATACTTCTTCTCCAAAATATTGCATGCTGCACAACTGACATGACTACCACCTACATCGACTCCGATTGCAATTGAACCCATATTTGAAATGATATTAATTTGTTGATGATTTTTCATTTAAAATTTTGTATAGACAAGGCAATGTCTTGTCTATACCGATAATTCAAATTAATGTTTTTTTTATTTTGTGACCTGACTGAT
>CAIOOC010000076.1 GCA_903859795.1 uncultured Bacteroidia bacterium | reverse complement strand
TTCACCAAGATCAGTATCAGTCTTGCGTCACCGGAAGAAATACTTGAACGCTCTCATGGAGAAGTTCTTAAACCTGAGACGATTAACTATAGAACATACAAACCCGAACGTGACGGTCTCTTTTGCGAGCGAATCTTCGGTCCGGTGAAGGACTACGAATGTCACTGCGGTAAATACAAACGTATCCGCTATCGTGGCATCGTTTGCGACCGCTGCGGAGTTGAAGTGACTGAAAAGAAAGTTCGTCGTGAGCGGATGGGACACATCTCGCTTGTCGTTCCCGTTGTTCACATCTGGTATTTTAAATCATTACCAAACAAAGTCGGTTACCTGCTAGGTCTTCCTACCAAGAAACTCGACATGATTATTTATTACGAAAGGTATGTGGTCATCAATCCGGGAATCAAACGGAATGACGGCGTAAAATACCTTGACTTCCTGACTGAAGAAGAGTACATCGATATTCTGGAATCCTTACCAAAAGAGAACCAGATGCTCGACGATGAACATCCTGATAAATTCATTGCAGATATGGGTGCAATCGCACTTCATAAACTGCTCGAAAGACTCGAATTGGATGAACTATCCTACGACCTTAGACACAAGGCAGGAAACGAAACATCACAACAGCGTAAAAATGAGGCGTTAAAACGTCTTAACGTGGTTGAAGCATTCCGCTCTTCCAAAGGGAGAAATCAGCCCGAATGGATGATCGTGAAGGTAGTTCCAGTTATTCCTCCCGATTTACGTCCTTTGGTTCCACTCGATGGCGGCCGTTTTGCCACATCAGATTTAAATGACCTTTATCGCCGGGTAATTATCCGCAATAATCGTCTTAAAAGATTGATCGAGATTAAGGCTCCCGAAGTTATTCTTCGCAATGAGAAACGTATGCTCCAGGAAGCTGTTGATTCACTGTTCGATAACAGCCGTAAATCAAATGCAGTCAAAACGGATAACAACCGTCCTTTGAAATCTCTTTCAGATTCTTTGAAGGGTAAACAGGGGCGTTTCCGTCAAAACCTGTTAGGTAAACGTGTCGATTATTCCGCCCGTTCGGTAATTGTCGTCGGACCTCACCTCAAATTGCACGAATGCGGTATTCCAAAAGATATGGCTGCGGAACTTTATAAACCATTTGTGATCAGGAAACTGATTGAGCGTGGAATTGTAAAGACTGTAAAATCTGCCAAAAAAATAGTCGATCGCAAAGATCCGGTTGTTTGGGATATCCTTGAAAACGTGATGAAAGGACACCCGGTTCTGTTAAACCGTGCTCCTACGCTTCACCGTTTATCGATTCAGTCATTCCAGCCGGTTCTGGTTGAAGGTAAGGCAATTCGCCTCCACCCGTTGGTTTGTACCGGTTTCAATGCCGACTTCGATGGTGACCAGATGGCTGTCCATCTTCCGCTTGGAAATGCTGCAATTCTTGAGGCTCAGGTGCTGATGTTATCATCACACAACCTCTTAAACCCTGCCAACGGAGCACCTATCACCGTTCCTTCACAGGACATGGTTCTTGGTCTTTACTACATGACCAAGGCGCGTAAGGATGCCAAGGGTGAGGGATTGTCATTCTATTCTCCCGAAGAGGCGATTATCGCATACAATGAAGGTAAAGTCGATATGCATGCCATTGTTAATGTCAGATCTCAGGATCTGGACGAAAATGGTGAGCTTAAAACCATGATGATTGATACCACGCTGGGCCGGATCCTGTTCAATGAATATGTTCCAAAAGCTGCAGGTT
>CAIOOC010000075.1 GCA_903859795.1 uncultured Bacteroidia bacterium | reverse complement strand
GCCTGAGTTAATTGGTTAACCTGAGGCTTATACGCAGCCAAAACTAACAGGCTGTCAAACCTGGCCGACAACTTCTGATTGGTGAAATCATACAACAATGGGCTGTTCGTTAGCCCCAAATTAATATAACTACCAAGTGATTGAGCATCAGTATTTAAGAAAATTAAAGTAACCAAAATAAGGGTACACCAAACATTTTTAATCATCGTTTATCTTCCCGGATATTGAAATGAGTAATAATATCGTAAAGATAGAATTATATCATTGTTAATTTTGTATTCTTGTAAGGCAAAAAAACTGTTTAAACTGCATTTTATGAAGAAAATAATTCTTTTCTTTCTGGTTTCAGGCTATGCCTTATCTGGATTGGGTCAGGATCAAATTTCCTCAGGATATCAGCCCAAAAATGTGGTAAAGTTTTTACCCGTAACTCTTCCTTTTAACTCGGTTTCATTTGAATTTGAACGAATGATTAATTCCAAAAACTCAGTGACAATTCAGGTTGGTTTACCTGACCGAAAATCAATTATTGGGAAATACGGAATCAATTCTAATTCGGATCTTAAAACAGCTGATTTCGGTTCGACTGTTGTCAGGGGTGCATATCGCCATTATACTGGCCAAAGCGGACTTCCCAAAGGTTTTTATCTGGAGCCTTATCTTAAATATCAACAACTGAAGGGTAGGGCAACTATCGCGGGGATTGATGATCAGGGAGATGCCTACTCAGGCAATTCTGAAATTAAATTTAGTACCATCAATACGGGATGTCAATTAGGATACCAGTTTCTGATCGTAAAAAGAGTAAGTGTCGATTTTTACTTTTTAGGATTGGAAGCAGGAATGTTTAACGGGAATATTGTGACAACCCCAACATCCTATACTGAATATGACCCAATTATTTTAAGCGCCTTAAGAAATGTAATTGATCAGAATATTGCCAAAGCACCTGGATTTATCCGTACCAAACTCTCGACTTCACAAACTAGTTCTCAGGTCATTGTCAAAGCAGCTAATGCCGTGTATCCTTGGTTCCGGGGTGGAATAAGTGTCGGTATTGCCTTTTAATTTATTTCCCAAACTCAGTCAAAGAAATAGCCCATATCTTTAAAAATATGGGCTATTTGATATTACCTGCGATTAATTGGAGAATTTATTCAGGCACACAATTAATTACCTGTATATCCATAAGCATACCTGAACATCGTCCTTTGAAGGCAGCTTTGGAACCAATTTTAACCGCTGAAAGCTTTGAAGAGTATACAACGACATCTGCACTATCAACCGTACAGCTAACACCTTCCATACTGTCTTCAAGACTAAAGACCATGCTATGGTTGTCAAGCGTTCTGATACTTTTGATTTCACCAGTTACAGCTATCGCCTTATCAAGGTATTTTGCATTCGAAGAGGCTTCATCTTTCTTAAAGTCCGAGATCAATTGTTTTGCCTCGAGCGAATAAACCGCATTCTCTTTTGCAAGATTTCTGCGGGGCATATTAAAAACATAATAAATTGAGGAAAAAGCAGCAATTAAGCCGATCACAAATACCCAAAGAACGATACGAATTACTTTTTTTCTGGTCATTTTCAAAGTTATTGTTGAAATGGAGTGTAATCGGCATCAATTTTTATGGTTACCTCTTTTGCAATTTTGTCCCTGACTGCGGATGGGATTTGTATACCAAACGCTTCAGGAGTAACCTTAATTTCAGCAGAAGCTGAAATTTTACCTTTACCCGGGGTTATCTGAGCTTTAAGGCTCACTTCATTTGAAATCCCATGCATCGTTAATGTCCCTTTAACATCGACAACTGCAGGCTTGTCACTCTTCCAGTCAATCGGAGACGTAATCTTACCATTGAAATTTGCCTTTGGAAATTTTGCTGATTCCATATAATTCTCATTAAAGTGTTCTTCCATCAAGGCTCTGCGGAATTTAAAAGAAGTAGTCAGTACTGAAAATTTAACTACATTTTTTTCAATATCAATTACAGTGGTGGCCTGATGTGATTCAGCAACTATATCTTCAACAGAAGTGGAGGAGTTGAAATTGATCCTGGCATCCTTCGTAATAAAAATATTTTGTGCTCCTGCAGACAAGAAGATAATGCTAAAGGCAAGAGAAATAATTAACCTGTTCATAATCAATTAATTTGTTGTTTGTTAAATGAAAATACCCGTGAGATATTGAATCCTAAGTGAATTCCGCTGCTGCTCCACGAACCGGTAGTCTTACCAATAAAACCACCCTCGCGCATAGCCTGTGCATTAGTAACCATGATCTGGAAAACATGCCCGCCTGTTTCAATGTCAATGCCGATAGAGAGTGGATTAAAATACTTGGTCGGCGTTGGAATAGACTGATTTATTGCGCTTTCATTACCTCTGTAGACATAATAGTATTCTACGTTCAACGAAATTCGCTTTGATAATTTATATCGCCCGCCAATACCCATAGCAAAAAGATCATTTTTTTCTACTTCCTGGGGTACGAGATTGCGATGAATGAAAGTTGGTGTTAACTGTAACGACAGGTTTTCATTGAATTTCCTGGCAATCATAATTTGTTGAATATACGATAACCGGGAAGAGAAATTTAACTTCATTGCGGGGTCCACATTCAATCCAATAGCTTCAATACTAGCTAAATAAGAAAGACGTACTGGCATATTTTTAGCCCCTTTACTTTGCCTCAGGAGTGAGAATTTTGCGGATCCATCAACGGTTTTTTCATAGGTACTTCGTCCAATCCCAACTTCCAGCCAATCGTTGATCCCATAGTCAAGTCCCAAATGAATAGTACCCTGATCAAGTCCCCAGAAATTGTAAGAACCTGTATTGAATTCACCAAACCGATGAGATATCCTGAATTCAAGTTGTTTCTTTTTCATTTGCTCGACTGACTGGCCATTGACAATCCTTGTAGCCTTGAATGTTGCAGTGGCATAAACGATTTGAGGTTTTACAGATTTTTCCAGCAAAGAGTCCAAATCCTGACCAAACGCTGATATCGAATAAAACACAGTCAG
>CAIOOC010000074.1 GCA_903859795.1 uncultured Bacteroidia bacterium | reverse complement strand
CAATATACAACAGCAGCCTTGGTTAGTGAAAATAAAAGTCTCTGTTTCCCTGCAAGTGCTGATAGCATTCCCACATCGCTTGGACAGGAGGACCATGTGAGCATGGGTTCGATAAGCAGCCGTAAAGCACTGATGGTTATCGACAACCTCGAAAAGATACTTGGAATTGAACTCTTTTGTGCAGCGCAGGGTTTCGATTTCAGAAAACCATTGAAATCAGGAGGAATTATCGATGAATGCCATAAAGTTGTCAGAAAGTTTATTCCGTTTGCAGAATCGGATCATATCATGTCTGATGAGATGAATAAGGCCATCGGGATGGTCAAAAAAGGAATCCTGATTAGTGTTTCGCGTAAAACAGCGAAAAGATTGAAAATCAATTTAAAAAATGAGTACGATGAATTTTTCGGAATTTATTAAGAAATATGCAAATCACCCTGATTACATTTCTCCGACAGGAAATGAGCTTCACGCAAAATCTTGGCAAACAGAGGCTCCGCTTCGGATGCTGCTCAATAATCTTGATCGGCGGGTCGCTGAGAATCCTGATGAACTCGTGGTTTATGGTGGAACAGGTCAGGCAGCCCGAAACCCGGAAGCCTTATTACAGATAATTAAATGTTTACTTGAACTTGATGAAAATCACAGTTTGTTGGTGCAGTCTGGCAAAGCTGTCGGAGTAGTAAGAACTCATCCCGAAGCGCCGAGGGTATTTATCGCGAACAGTAATCTTGTTCCGGTGTGGGCAACCTGGGATCATTTTGAAAAGTTAAAGGAGAGAGGCTTAATGATGTACGGCCAGATGACCGCGGGAAGCTGGATCTATATTGGCTCGCAGGGGATTCTTCAGGGAACATTTGAAACGTTTGCAGCGTGCGGGGCCAAATATTTCAATGGTGAGCTTAGGCATAAGCTTATTGTTTCCGGCGGCCTCGGCGGAATGGGTGGGGCTCAGCCGCTGGCCGCAACGATGGCTGGTGCAACATATTTGGGTATAGATGTCGATCCCGAAAGGATACTCAAACGTGTTGAGTCAGGTTATCTTGATCATATTTCATATTCCTATAGTGAAGCTAAGGAATTGGTTGTAAAGGCAAAAAAGTTGGGAAAAGCCATCTCTGTCGGTTTAGTAGCCGACATTGGCGATATTTTAGAGCAGCTCATAATTGACGGTATTACCCCTGATATTGTTACGGATCAGACTTCGGCGCACGACCCTTTGTTTGGGTATGTTCCTAATGGTCTTACCCTTGAGGCTGCACGTACATTGAGAAAAATTGCTCCGCAAAAGTATAAGGATTTATCGATGAAAAGTATGGCGCGTCATGTAGGCTTTATGCTTGAGATGCAAAAACTTGGAGCTGTTGTTTTCGATTATGGGAATAATCTGCGTGAGATGGGGTTCCAAGGTGGTGAAAAGGGTGCCTACAACTATAACGGATTCATTCCTGAGTTTATAAGACCCCTGTTCTGTGAGGGAAAAGGTCCATTCCGATGGGCTGCACTGTCAGGTGATCCAAAGGATATCAGGGTTACTGATGAGGCTTTAATCGAAGCTTTCCCAAATAATCTTCGAATGATTACCTGGTTGCAAAAGGCGCAGAAACAAGTTGAATTCCAGGGTCTTCCTGCCAGAATTTGCTGGCTTGGAATGGGTGAACGCGAAAAGGCCGGGTTACTTTTTAATAAACTGGTGAGAGAAGGTAAACTGAAAGCACCCATCGTCATTGGTCGTGATCATCTGGATTGTGGTTCAGTTGCATCGCCCAACCGTGAAACTGAGAAAATGTTGGATGGAAGTGATGCTGTTTCAGACTGGCCGTTGCTTAACCTGATGGCAAATACCGGTGGGGGAGCGACATGGGTCTCATTTCACCATGGAGGAGGAGTTGGGATGGGATATTCTCAGCATGCCGGCATGGTAGTACTTGCGGATGGAACCAAAAGGGCCGAAAATTGTATCCAAAGAGTACTTTTCAATGATCCTGCAATGGGAATCTACAGACATAATGATGCCGGATATGATATAGCAGCGGAAAATATGACAACATTTAACCTGAATTTCAAATAACATAAAATATCTTTGTGTTCAAATAAAAATAAGAACGATGATAAAAAACCGGTTAATTGGCCCGTTTACCCAACTTCTGACAATGGACAACATTCCAATATCGGGAAGTTTAAAGGATAGTCAACTTGAGATCATTCCTGATGGTGGTATAATAGTTTGTGAAGGGAAAATTGTAAAAGTCGGGAATTATGATCATCTGGGTGATGAATTTGGAGATCGTAATACCGTTATTGATTATATCGACAGCGAGATGGTCGTTATCCCGGGAATGATCGATCCTCACACTCATATATGTTGGGCCGGAAGCCGGGCAAACGATTATGCCCTCAGGTTAGCAGGAAAGAGCTACCTTGAGATTGCTCTTGGAGGTGGTGGAATTGGTGATACTGTCGAGAAAACAAGGATAGCTTCCGCGAGTGAGCTCGAAGCTTCACTCACAGAGCGTGCAATGACATATTTACGAAACGGGGTGACTACAATTGAAGTCAAGAGTGGTTATTGTCTCAACACCGAAGGGGAGCTTAAGTTGCTTGAAGTCATTGAAAAGGTCAATAAAAAACTTCCTGTCGATCTCATTTCTACCTGTCTGGCAGCCCATATCAAGCCTGCCGATTTTAAAGGAAGTCAGACAGAATATTTAAAAAGTATTGTTAATGAGCTTCTTCCTGAGATTAAAAAGCGAAATTTATCTGTCAGAATTGATATCTATATTGACAAGGGAGCATTCACTACGGAGGAAGCAGAGATTTATTTACTTCTGGCAAAAAACATGGGATTTGATCTTGTAATCCATGGAGATCAATTTACCGAGGGTGGTGTGGCTGTTGCCTGCAAACTTGGAGCGCGCTCAGTTGATCATCTGGAAACGATGAATGACAATGAAATAAAATTACTGGCTGCGTCAAATGTCATACCAATCGTTCTTCCAGGATCATCTCTTGGATTGGGAGGTCATTTTGCGCCAGCACGAAAACTGTTGGATGCAGGGTGTTCATTGGCAATCGGATCAGACTGGAATCCGGGATCAGCACCTATGGGTGATTTGTTACTTCAAACTGCCCTTCTGGGAATTTTTGAGAAGATGACAATGGCTGAATCGTTAGCTGGCATTACCTTCAGAGCTGCAAGGTCTCTTGGGCTAACTGACAGGGGCGTTTTAAAAATGGGATTGCTTGGAGATATGGCAGGGTTTCCTGTCGGAGATTACCGTGAAATTATTTACCATCAGGGAAGTTTAAACCCTACTGTAGTTTGGAAAAGAGGGCAGCGACAGTAAGATTGACCAGGCGAAAGGGAGATGTGGAGAAAGGGCGAACATAGCAACGTGAAAAATGGGAAAATTTAGATCTTTGTCTAAAAGGTTGGGGATGGAGGAGATTTGATGGCGGAGCCGCCAAATCTCCTCCATCCCAACCCTAAGGTTAATTCCGTTCTTACGAGGAGGAACGACGAAGCAATCTTTATGACATTAAATTATTCTAATTGCTTGATGATAAGTAAAATCTGACGACCATGAAACAACTGATTGAATGTGTCCCCAATTTTTCGGAGGGACGTGATCTTTCGATTATAAAGCAGATAACTGATGTTATAGAAGGGGTTCAGGGTATCAAACTCTTAAATGTTGATCCTGGATATGCCACAAATCGGACGGTTGTCACTTTTGTTGGTGAACCTGAGCCAGTGGTTGAGGCTGCATTTCTGGCTATTAAGCGTGCGTCTGAAATTATTGATATGCGTCGTCACAAAGGGGAACACCCTCGATTTGGAGCTACAGATGTTTGCCCGTTTGTCCCTGTTTCTGACATTTCGATGGAAGAAACAGCTTCCTATGCGCGAATCCTTGCAAAACGAGTCGGGGAGGAGCTGTCAATTCCTGTATATTGTTATGAGTTTGCATCATTTGAAGAGAAAAGACGAAGCCTTGCCAATTGCCGGGCAGGTGAATATGAGGGTCTTGCTGAGAAATTGAAATCTGAGGATTGGCAACCCGATTTTGGTCCCGCAATTTTTAATGAACGTTCTGGGGCCACAGCAATCGGCGCACGTAATTTTCTGATAGCCTACAATATTAATTTGAATACTACTTCTGTACGATCGGCTAATTCGATCGCTTTCGATGTACGTGAAGCAGGACGAATTAAACGTCAGGGAGACCCTGTAACCGGGAAAATAGTCCGGGATAATCTGGGAGAACCATTAAGAATACCGGGAACCCTGAAAAAAGTTCGTGCTATTGGCTGGTATATAAAGGAATACGGAATTGCACAGATTTCCATGAATCTTATAGATATTTCCATAACTCCTGTTCATCAGGCTTTTGATGAAGTTTGCGAAAGGGCCAGGGACAGGGGAATTCGTGTAACCGGTTCAGAGTTAATCGGGTTGATCCCTTTGCAGGCTTTGCTTGATGCAGGAATATATTTTCTTCGCAAACAACATCGTTCTGTAGGCATTCCTGACGGTGAGATTATTAAAATAGCCGTATCATCAATGGGGCTGAATGAATTAACACCCTTCGAACCTGAGAAAAGAATCATTGAATATTTGCTTGAGAACGATGCGAGTTCATTAGTCAGAACCTCTTTTTCAGAATTTGTGCGGGAAACTGCCTCTGAATCTGCAGCACCCGGTGGTGGTTCGGTTGCAGCGGGTGTTGGGGCCCTGGGGGCTGCCCTTGGTACAATGGTGGCTAATTTATCGGCCGGCAAACGGGGTTGGGGCGATCGCTGGAGTGAGTTTTCCGATTGGGCGGAAAAAGGAAAGAAAAATTATGAAGCCTTATTAAGTCTTGTTGATCGGGATACAGAGGCATTTAACCGGGTTATGGAGGCCTTCCAGTTACCTAAGGACACCCTTGTTGAAATTGATGCACGAAAAAATGCAATTCGCAATGCTACCCTTAATGCCATGGAGGTACCCTTTAAGGTGATGCAGACTGCTTATCAGTCAATGGAAGTTATTGAATCAATGGCTCAAACCGGGAATCCAAATTCGATCACAGATGCTGGCGTTGGTGCACTTTGCGCCTCAGCTGCAGTTTCAGGGGCTTACCTCAATGTACTGGTTAATGCTTCAGGATTTGATGATAAAGAATCAATCAGCCAATTGCTTCTTGAAGCCAAATCAATCGAAAATCTCACGAAAGAGCGGTGTGAAAGAATTCAGTTACTTGTACATCAAAAGATTAATATTCCTTGATAATCTGTAGGGGTAAAAAAGCTTCCCTTGCTGTCTTTGATTTGCGGCTGGCATTTGGCGACTGGCTGCGAGCTCGTTCAGTTTTACCATGATATCTAATTTCTATAATGCAATTTTAAAGACAAAATTCACTCAGATAAGCTATCCCAATCGCCGGTTGCCGATTGCCAGCCGCTAGCAGCCAATAGCCAGCCGCAATAAAAACACTATTTATATTTCATAAACGAAACCTCATAAAATCTAATTATTACTGCGTTTTAAAGAACATTCACCCCCTGTTAATTGTAGCTTTATTGTTATTATTCTAAACTGTTCAGGATATAGCTATATTTGTCGCTGTAATACTTCTTAATGGTGGTTGAACTCGAAAAAAACAAAGGGATAGGAAAAACGCTCAGGATACTGCTGGTGTTACTCTTTTTGGGGTATTACGGCGGTATCACATTATTCCCCCATTCCCATGTTATCAACGGGATTACCATCATTCACTCCCATCCTTACAAATCGGATAAGGGTAATAATTCCCCAACCTCGCCGCATACGGGGAAAGAACTTTTAGTCATTCAGCTATTGTCTGAATTAATTGCGACTGCATTTATACTCTGTTTTGCCTCTTTGATTATTAGGTCATCACTCCAGGAGATTCAGGTTATTCCGATTCGAAGCGGATATTCCAGGCCTGGTGGTAACCGTGTTGACTCACTTCGTGCTCCCCCTTCTTATAGACTTTATTAGGACTTTCAATAATAGTTTATATTACTTATGCTCATGGTCTTCAGCCGGATTAATCCGTTAGGCTGGACGGTGCTATTTGCAATTCAAATACAATAATAAATGAAAAGAATTTTAATCTTAGGCCTTGCCTGGTTATCTGTTTCGTGCCATAGTAAGTCGAATAACGGACCATCGGCCAACTATTTAATTAAAGGTGATACCATTTTTATTCCCGTGAATTCGAATCTGAAAGAAAAAATAAAAACAACAGTGCTAAATGCAACCCCTTATCACCATAAGCACTCAGCTTCAGGTATTGTAAAAGCTATTCCAAATAATTATGCTCAGATTGCATCCCCCTTTGCCGGAAGGATCACCAAGTCATTTATAAGGCTGGGACAACACGTTGAAGTAAATTCTCCCATCTTTGAGATAAGTGCACCCTCGTTTTTTGATGCAGGCAAAGCTTACTACCAGGCAAAACAAGAGATGCAGCTGGCCGAAAAAAATCTTCGCCGACAACGGGACCTTTTGAAAAATGGTGTCGGAATACAGAAAGATATGGAAGAGTCGGAAGTAACATATGAACTAAGCAAGCGGGACTATGAAAATTCTATTGCCAGTCTGAATGTTTACCATGTTAACCCTGATGATATGATTTTAGGTCAGCCTTTGATTGTTCGCTCACCTATCGCAGGCGAAGTTATTGCCGACAATCTTGTCATCGGGCAGTATGTTCGCGATGACGCTGGTCCCCAGGCACTTGTTGCGGAATTAAGCAAAGTGTGGGTCGTTGGTCAGTTGAAAGAGAAAGATATCAGCAGTATTCATGAAACTGATGAAGTTGAGATTGAAGCGGCTGGCATTCCCGGGCTCATTATTAAGGGTGTTGTCTATCATATCAGTGAAATGCTTGATGAGACAACGCGTTCTGTAGAGGTTTTCATCGAATGTGCCAATAGTGGGAGAAACCTCAAACCGGGAATGTATGCAACAGTACAGTTTACTCATAAGGAGGATAGTTCGATTCTTATTCCTGTTAGTGCAGTTATGCAGATGGAAGAGAGCAGCTTTGTGTTTGTCAAATCAAAGAGTAACGGATTTGTAAAGCGGATGATCAAAACAGCAGGAACAGACAATGACCTGGTTATTATAAAATCAGGATTAATGGCCGATGAAGAGATTGTTACCGAAGGCGCTTTTTATTTACTTGAAGCCAAATAATCAGAACTATGCGAGGAATTATATTTATGGCCATTCGCCGAAGATGGATGATGGTCGCCTTGTTCTTTTTAATTTGTCTTTTAGGTTTTTATTCCTGGAAGCAACTGGCTATTGAGGCATATCCTGATATTGCTGATGTTACCGTACAGGTAATTACACAAGTCCCAGGACTTGCAGCCGAAGAGGTTGAACAACAGATTACTATTCCCATTGAGCGGGAATTAAACGGATTACCCGGGCTTCATGTAATGCGTAGTAAAAACACATTTGGCTTGTCCACTATAATCCTTGTCTTTGAAGATAAAACAGAGGATTATTGGGCCCGGCAAAGGGTCCAGGAGCGGCTCGCAGCCGTTGAACTTCCTTATGGTGCCGTTCCGGGATTAAATGTGCTTACCTCTCCAATAGGGGAAATCTATCGCTATATAATTGAAAGTAAGACCCATGATTTAAGAGAGTTAACCGATCTCAACAAGTGGGTAATCATTCCTTATTTAAAACAGGTAACCGGAGTTGCTGATGTAAATAATTTTGGAGGGATTGCTACACAATTTCAGATCGAGATTGACCCGGTAAAACTGGAGCAGTATGGATTGACACTTTCGGATGTCTCTGACAAGATTGGTCAGAACAATACAAATGCAGGCGGCAGCATGCTCTATCGGGGCGATCTGAGTTTTGTTATCAGGGGTATCGGGCTTGTCAAAGATTTGAGCGATCTGGGAGATATAGTAGTCAAGACAGATAACGGAATACCCGTTTTTATCAAGGATCTCGGAGAATTGAAATATGGAAGTCTTGAGCGTAAAGGAATCCTGAGTTTTTCGGATCACAGCCGAAATTACGCTGAAAGTATTGAAGGGACGATTCAATTGTTGCGGTATCAAAATCCTTCCAGGGTGCTTGAGCGGGTACACCAATCGGTGGAAGAATTAAACAGCAAGATTTTACCCGAAGGGGTTACAATACACCCCTTTCTCGATCGGACTGAGCTTGTTGGTACAACATTAGACACTGTATCACATACTTTGCTTGAAGGAATTCTTCTTGTAATTGTTGTGCTGATTTTATTTCTGGGGAGCTGGAGAGGTGCGTTACTTGTTGCAATAACAATTCCTGTTGCACTATTAATAGCTTTCGGTTTAATGTGGGCTACAGATATTCCGGCTAATCTCCTTTCGTTGGGGGCAATCGATTTTGGAATAATTGTCGATGGAGCTATTGTAATGATGGAGACGATATTAAAGAAGCGGGAAGACCATCCTGATCTGACCTTCGAAGAACAATCGATCGTTCAACGGGTTCTCGAGGTTGCCAAGCCTGTGTTTTTCTCTTCGATTATCATAATAACTGCATATTTGCCCCTGTTTGCATTTGAAAGGGTGGAGAAGAAGCTATTTACACCTATGGCTTTTACTGTTGGATATGCCTTGCTGGGGGCTTTGTCGGTCGCTTTGTTATTAATCCCGGGACTGGCCTATGTAATTTATAAAAATCCCCAAAAGAGCTATCAGAATAAGTGGCTGGAAAAGATTACCACCATTTACAAAGGCCAGACAGCAAGAATCATTGCACGCCCACAATCGGTTTTTATGCCATTGGGGATTATATTGTTTCTGGCCACAATTCTGACAGTTACAGTGGGAAAGGATTTTCTGCCACAACTGGACGAAGGATCATTATGGTTGCAGGTACAGCTTCCTCCCGGAATATCTTTCGATAAATCAAAGGCGATGAGTGATACCTTACGCCAAAGATTGGTCAAACATGATGAAGTCACATACGTAATGATACAGACCGGTCGTGATGACCAGGGGGTTGACCCGTTTTCTTTATCTCATATTGAATGTTCCATCGGGTTGAGGCCATATAAGGAATGGAAGAACGGTAAGAGAAAGAATGATCTTATCGAGGAAATGTCGAAGGAGCTTGAAGCTATGCCCGGTTTTACTGTTGGCTTTTCGCAGCCTATAATTGATATGGTTATGGATCAGATAGCAGGTTCTCACAGCGATCTGGCATTAAAGGTTTATGGAGAGGATGTCAAGCAAACCAGGCAGGTAGCTGAAGATATTATGGGTGTATTAAAGAGTGTTCAGGGTGCAACTGATCTCGCCATTGATCAGGAGCCGGCTTTACCGCAGCTTCAGATTCGTGCTAATCGTGAAAAGATTGCCCAATATGGTCTTAATGTCTCAGATGTAGCTGAACTGGTGGAGGTTGCAATTGGTGGGAAAGCTATTTCCCAGATTTTTATAGGAAATAAAGTATACGATGTGATTTGCAGGTATAATGAAAGTAGCCGGAATACACCTGAAAAGATAGGAAATCTAATGCTTACATCTGGCTCCGGAGTTAAGATTCCGCTGTCGCAGGTTGCCGATATAAAATTAAGTACCGGGGCAAGTACGATCACAAGAGAGCAGAACAAACGTTATGTCGCATTACGAATTAACCTGAGAGGTATTGATCTCACTGAATTTTTAACAATCGCAAATCAGAAGATTGCAAAAGGGGTCAGGTATGATAGCCAAAAGTGTAACCTGGTTTGGAGCGGGCAATTTGAAAACCAGCATCGTGCCTATGCCCGGCTTGCTTTTATTGTTCCCCTTGCCCTGGCAATAATGTTTTTATTGCTTTTTGGAGCATTCGGAAAACTCCGACAAGCCAGTTTATTGATGGGAATTGTTCCTTTGGCTTTATTTGGAGGAATGCTTGCGTTGAATGTCAGGGGAATGACTCTTAATGTATCATCTGCCGTTGGCTTTATTGCTCTGTTTGGCGTTTCAATACAAAATGGTGTGATTATGATTTCTCATTTTAACGCATTGCGACGGCAGGGTATGAAATTGAAAGACGCGGTTAATTCCGGAGCCAGTCACAGGTTACGACCCGTTTTAATGACAGCGACCGTGGCAGTCCTGGGTTTACTTCCGGCTTCTATGTCGACAGGAATTGGTTCCGATGTGCAACGACCACTTGCTACGGTGATTGTTTACGGATTGTTGTTTGCAACCATGATAACACTTTATGTGCTTCCTGCAATGTACTATCTTGCAGAAAAGAAATGGTCTGAAGAGGAATAGAGAATACCGATTAATGAATAGATTAATAATGTGTTACAGATGAGAATATTTATTACAGTTCTGATAATAGTATGTGGTTTATCATATAATTGCTTTTCACAGCCTGATTCCGCATCTAATCAGATAGCATTGAAATTTAACGATTATATGGATCTTGTGGCAAAGCACAATCTCGATTTCGCTGCAGAGCGCTACGAAGTAAGTAAAGCGGAGGCGGCGATTGAAATAGCCAAGGTGTTCCCTGACCCGAATATATCATTTGGTATGTCGCAGGATCATGAGGGTCATACGACTACCGGAAATGGAATTACCGGTGGACTTGACGAAACGGTTGATATTTTTGGCAAACGAAGAGCCAGAATCGACCTTGCCAAAAGTCAGCATGAACTTTCAAAGGCTTTATTATCAGATTTCTTTCGGAATCTGCAGGCACAATCGGCTGAAACATTTCTGGAGGCCCTAAAACAAAAGCAGCTTTTTGAGGTTAAGCTAAGTTCATACCAGACAATGAAACGTCTTGCTGAGGCAGATAGTATTCGGCTGAAACTGGGCAGTATTATGGAAATTGATGCGGTTCAGAGCAAATTAGAGGCAGGCTCACTTTACAATGAATTACTTCAGTCTGAAGCCGATCTTAAAAATTCATATATTCTGCTTTCTCAGATGACCGGAAGTTTGAAGGTGGATACATTGTGGAATCCAAGTGGTAGTCTGGTATTTAAACCGCGGAATTTTGTGATGGCGGATCTGATTGTCACAGCAAGGGATAAAAGAGCAGATCTTGTAGCAGCGCTTTACAACAAGGAAGTTGCTCATAAAGCGTTAACGCTTGCACAAAAAGAACGGAAAATTGATCTGGGCCTTTCAGTCGGAATTGGAAATAGTTCATATATCTCAGGCTATGGTCCCTCTGTTGCAACTGTCTCAGCGGGTATAGCGATCCCACTGAAATTTTCAAATTTTTATAAGGGAGATTTGAAACTGGCTCAGTTTCAGATATCACAATCTGAAGTACTTTATCAGAAGGCAGGGTTGCAGATAAAAAGTGAGATTTCCCAGGCGATGCAAAATTATCTTGCATCTTGCAAACAAGTTGAGAGTTATGATAAAGGGATGTTAGAAAGTGCCCAGACTGTTCGCAAAGGGAAGATTTACAGTTATAGCCGGGGTGAAACATCGCTCCTGGAGGTGCTTAATGCCCAACGCACCTATAACGATATTCAGCAAAGTTATTATGAGACGCTCTTTAACCGTGCTGTTGCCCTGGTGGAATTGGAGAAGGCAGCAGGAATATGGGATATCAGCTTCTAATGCTGAATACTTTAATGTTAAATGCTTAATAAAACCCCGAAGGTTCTGGAAACCTTCGGGGTTATTTTTGTCAATTAGAAGTTACACGCCAAATGCAGACTGGATTTTTTCGACATAGTCAAGCTTCTCCCATGTAAAGAGTTCAACTTCCTTGACCAGATCACCAAAGTAAGGAGATGAATATTTCTTTGTTATGGTCTGTGGTGTGCGCCCCATGTGTCCATAGGCTGCTGTCTCCTCATAGATAGGATTCCTCAGTTTCAGCCGCTCTTCAATCGCATAGGGACGAAGGTCAAACAGGGATGCAATTTTGTCAGCTATTTCACCGTCGTTTAATGCTATCTTAGCTGTATTATAAGTGTTTACATAAATATTGACTGGTTGTGCAACTCCAATTGCGTATGCAAGCTGGACCAGAATTTCATCTGCAATCCCTGCGGCAACCATGTTTTTAGCGATATGTCTTGCGGCATAAGCAGCCGAACGGTCTACCTTGGATGGATCCTTACCTGAGAATGCTCCGCCACCATGAGCACCCTTACCACCATAGGTGTCAACAATTATCTTACGGCCTGTAAGTCCGGTGTCACCATGAGGGCCTCCTATTACAAATTTGCCTGTCGGATTAACATAAAGAATATATCCTGTTGAAAACAGATGCTGAATTTGTGCAGGAAGTTTTGCTAAAATTGCAGGAATAAGGTATTTTTGAACATCAGCTTTAATCTTATCGCACATGGCCTGATCTGCCTTGGCCTGAGCTTCGGGAGAACTGTTTTCAGGCTGAAGAAAGTCGTCATGTTGGGTCGAAACGACGATAGTATGCACTTTAACGGGTTTATTGTCGGAATCGTATTCAATGGTTACCTGTGATTTTGAATCCGGTCTCAGGTAAGTCATCACTTTCCCTGCACGACGAATGACGGCGAGTTCCTGTAACAACAGATGTGACAGATCGAGTGACAAAGGCATGTAATTCCCGGTTTCAGATGATGCATAGCCAAACATCATTCCCTGATCACCAGCTCCCTGATTTTCACGGTCGATCTTGTCAACACCCCGATTAATGTCGGGTGATTGTTCGTGTAAGGCGGTCAATACTCCACATGAATCGCCATCGAACTGGTATTCGGCTTTTGTATACCCAATCCTGTTGATTACCCTGCGTGCTACTTCACGCACATCAACATAGGTTTGCGATTTGATCTCGCCGGCTAATATAACCTGTCCTGTCGTTACCAAAGTTTCGCATGCTACTTTGGAATTAGGATCGTATGCCAGAAATTCATCGAGAACAGCATCCGAAATCTGATCGGCTACTTTATCGGGGTGTCCTTCCGACACCGATTCCGAGGTAAAAAGATATCCCATAATAAAAATATTTTCTGATCTGATTGCTCAGGTCAATTAATAATCAATAGATTACAGGGATATTTGATTGATGGGGTAGGATTCCAGAAATTTTGTTTTAGCATTTTTTTCCGTGGTTGCAATCAATCAAATTTATCCACTAATAACATTGCAAAGATATATTCTTTATTTGAATTTCACAATCTTAATAATATTTTTAAAATACCGCGAAACAAAAGACTAATGATTGATACGGGACGATCGGGGGTTGAATTCAAAGGCGCCGATATCCGATTTTTCCCCAATTGGCCTTAAAGTACCTGAAAAATCTGAGTTCACACTATTGTCAACTTCAGCATTGTCAATCATCGGAGATCCAGCTTCCAAATTGAAATCGTTTGCTGTCAACATTTTAGTGGAGACAAATTTTGCAGAATCGGCATTTCTGGCAAGAAAGTTATTTCGCAGAATTACCTCTGCCCGTGAATCTGGAAACATGATGTATGAATCTTTTCCTTTGTGGCTTGTGTTTCCATTCTGGTAATAATCGTAAGTGCCTGGATTTAGAATCACGTTCGAAGAGATGATATTATTCCTGCTCTTAACACTTGAAAACCGGATTCCATCCGATTTGGGATTGATGATGTCGTTATTCAGGATATAAAACGACGAGTCCTGTTCGACTGAAACATCGGTGAACAGCATTCCATGTTTCATTTGCGTTGGATCAGACGATGCAAAACTCCGACCTGCGTCAACGATAATATTATTAAAAATCCTGCAACCTCCATGTCCGTGACACTCTATTCCGTCACCTTTTCCCTGACTTATAAAATTGTTAAAACAATCAGCCCGGGTGCCACCTCCCATTATGATCCCGGACATCTGATCCTTTTCCTCCGCCTGGCTGTCGTAAAGCACCGTGTTATTATAAATCTGACATCCTTTGTATGCTGAACTTACCTGAATACCGTCCCATCCTGCATATTTGACGATGTTGTTATAAACCTTAACTCCATCAAGCAGGCTGGGCAACAATATCGTATCTTTACCATTGCATTTAACTTTCTGCCCCTTAAACTTGGTACTCCCAATGTACATTCCTTCATTTCCTACATTTGAAATGTAATTGTCATGTATAATAGTGTTGTATTGTGTAAAAGTGCCTCTCAATGAAGTTAGTGAACAGTCGGGATCGGTCTTGGCATAAATACCGCCGATGGAACAATTTTCGATCGAAACATGGTCTATCTCAAAGTCAGAACTCAATTTTCCAATTCCCATGCCAGCTCCGTGGGAGACCCGTTTTACCTGAAATCCATACTGTTGCCCGGGATCTCCAGTCCCTGTCAGTTTAATGAACCGGCAATTCTGAATGGATATTCCATAATAATTATCAGTGTCGATGATGACCGGGCCAGCTTTATTGATCATTACGACAGGTTTTTCGGCAGATCCCATCAGGTTTCTAATTAGAAGATAATTCTTCTTTCCACCTTCAAAGAGAAGTGTATCACCCGGCTTTACAGATTGATATGATTTACTTTTAGCATCAATGAGAATAACGTTTGCCGGAACCAGGAAACACGTTTGACTATTGGCCTGTTTTACGTGAATGAGCAGGATCAGGCAAACTGTCCAGGCAATATTTTTTATCATAACTGAGATGATTCTTTTAACATCCTGTTATTTTACGATTTCCAGAAAGACATTTTCCAGTGTTGATTCCTCTTTGGCCATGGTCAGAATGGTTAATCCTTGTTCAATGGCAAACCGGAAAATAATCGGACGGAGATCGTCTTTACCTGCACTGATAATCCAAATCCTATCCGATTTTTGTCGGTAACTGATTAATCCTTTGATAGATAAAAGCAACTCTGGATTAATTAATTCTGCAAATTCAACAAGAATAGTTTGAGAGACTGAGGTAGCCAACGATATTATATTTTCGGGGGAGTCTGTAGCAACAATTTTACCCTTATTGATGATCATTATCCGGTCGCATAATGCCTCAACTTCCTGCATAATATGGGTGGAAAGCATTACTGTTTTATTGGCACTGATGTTTCGGATCAATTGTCTGATCTCAACGATTTGCGAGGGGTCGAGACCAGAGGTTGGTTCGTCAAGGATTAAAACTGACGGATCGTGGATCAGGGCCTGGGCTATTCCAACCCGTTGCCTGTATCCTTTTGAAAGGGCCCCGATTTTTTTATGTTGCTCAGGTCCGAGCCCGGTCAGCCCGATGATCTCCCTTACCCGTGACCGGACTGCTTTAAGACGGTAGATGCCAGCTACATACTCGAGGTACTCTCCAATATATAGATCTGAATAAAGTGGGTTATTCTCAGGTAGGTAGCCAATCTGTCGTCTGATATCAAGACTGCTTTCACCTGCCAAAAAGCCGTTTACAGTTACAGTACCCGTTTCAGGGGACAGGAATCCGGTGATTACTTTCATCAGGGTTGTCTTTCCTGCACCGTTTGGCCCAAGCAGGCCAACTATTTCACCAGAGTTCACTTGAAATGTGATGTTGTCAAGCGCCTGTTGTTTTCCATATATTTTTGAAACCGAATCGACTTGTACTGACATTAGGACTAATTTTCAACAAATCTAATTCAAATTCACGAATCAGACCAATGATTGTTTAATGACTCAGGGACAAATATCCGAAATAATGAATAATTTTGCCGCAACTATCGACCATAACAGACAAGTGGAATGAAGAATCAGAATTTCAACTACATCGATTCCCTTTTAAGATTTAAAAGACAAGATACAGCTACAGTTAAAATAGGGATGGTAACCCTTGGAGGAATGTATCCTGTCAGATTACAGTCGATGACTGACACTGACACAAAGGATACCGATAGCACTGTTAACCAGGTTATCCGCATTCTTGATGCCGGGGCTGATTTTGTTCGGGTAACTGTACAGGGAGTCCGGGAAGCTGAGAATTTGAAGAACATTAGGGCCGAACTCGACAGGCGCGGATACCTTAACCCCCTTGTTGCGGATGTTCATTTTAACCCTGCAGCTGCCAATATAGCGATAAAATATGTTCGTAAAGTTAGAATAAACCCTGGGAATTTCTACGACAAACGGGCTAAATTTGAACACCTTCTTTATACCAATGAAGATTATCGCGAAGAACTTGGAAGGATTGAGGAGCGGTTTGTCCCGTTCATTAAAGAGTGCAAGGAGAGAGGCACAGCATTAAGGATTGGAGCGAATCAGGGTTCCCTTTCAGACCGGATTATGAGCCGGTATGGCGATACTCCGGCTGGAATTGTTGAATCTGTGATGGAATTTTTAAGAATCTGCAAGAGGGAAGATTATCACAATATCGTAATCTCAATAAAGTCGAGCAATACCCGCACAATGGTTTACACTGTCAGACTGATGAATTACAGGATGAGGCTTGAAGATATGAATTATCCGTTTCATATTGGGGTAACCGAGGCAGGAGAGGGTGAGGATGGAAGGATTAAATCAGCTGTCGGATCCGGAGCACTTCTGGCCGACGGGATTGGTGACACCATACGCATTTCGCTGACTGAAGATCCGGCGGCCGAGATACCATTTGCTCGTAAGCTGGTCGATGTATTTAAAGGCAGAGAGAATCATGCTCCCATTAAAGCTCCATTGGTCGCTCAAACCAATCCGTTTGAATACGAACGACGGTCCACCCGACCGGTAAATGATATTGGCGACAAAAAACCCGCAGTTGTAATTGGAAGTCTGAATAATTATACACGTGAAGAGATCCGTACCCTGAATTCGGGGGTTGAACCCGAATATTTTTATGATGGTAAGCGGATACTGGATCGTGGAAATAAGTCTTACCCAATTCTTTCGTGTGAGGAGTACCTTTTCAATGACAATTACACCGGACAAATGCGTTTTGTCAGGATCAATAAACGGGAATATGATATTTTTAAAGAAGAAAACCCCGAAATCATTGAAAAACTGAAAAGAGAGCGTAAGGTTATTCTGCTTATGGAGAGCGATAACCTGAATTGTTATGCCGAGATGAGGGCTCTTTTCATGGAGTTGGATGCCCATATCTGCAAATGTCCGGTTATCCTTTT
>CAIOOC010000073.1 GCA_903859795.1 uncultured Bacteroidia bacterium | reverse complement strand
GATAAAAGAAGGCAATGACTGCGTTTCCTAATAGTATTATGAGAGCTTTTCTTATCTTGTTCTAATGTCTCTATCTCATCTGTTTTCAGTGTTACATGTCTCATAATGATATAAATATACTTATATTATAGCATACTACCAAATATATATGACATTTAATATTTCTCTTATATAACTAGTTTATTAAGAGGCTTCAAGAAGTTGTAATTTTCTTTTTAGTTGATTGATTTTCATTTGCTTATATTTTTGTTGATAATCCAATAATGCTTTGGGGTTGAAAGCCTGCTGATTGAGGATCATCTTATAAAAGATGATTGCCAGTTTTCTTGCCGTTGCTACAACCGCTTTGGCAGCCCCTACCTTTGCTTTTAATCTACGATAGTGGTCACCCAAAGGACTTTGACTTTTGTACAAACTATTGGCTGCTATTCTAAATGTATGTCCTGCATGGTGTTTCTTTTTTTTAAGCTTACTGCTTATCACCTTGCCACCAGATATTTTTGTATTTGGGGTCAACGCCAACCAGGAGGTAAAATGATGTTTGGTTTTCCATTTTGACATATTGTTGCCAACCTCTGACAAAATGGTCAGTGCACTTAATTCACTTATTCCAACAACTTCTGTAACATCTACACCCAATATTTCTTTGAGATAGGAATTAAGGTTAAATGATATTTTGTTTTTTCCTGAGGCTTTTTTTTTGTAATAAGAATGTTAGGCATGACGCCTTCATTTCTGAAAGCAATTTGCAAACTTAATTGTTTTTCAATTTCCATGTCACAGTCATCAATCATTTCCCGATGTGTGCAATACAATTGGTAACACTGTTTGAGTTCAAATAAATGTTCGGTCGTATAATACCCTTCTAATGATTTTATGATGTCTTCCCTGCTTGCCTTTATGCGTTTATCCCTTAAGTCGGCTAATACTTCCGGATTTCGTTCGCCTGAGAGAATTGACTCGATTATCAGTACGCCAGTTTTCCCATCGATGTCACTAATGACTGTATGCAACTTGATGTTCATTAATTCTAATGCCTTTTGCATATGGTTAAGGTAGGTTGATGATGTTTGAACCAAATTTTTTCGGTGGCGTACCATACTGCGTAATGTGCGGGTCATATTGTCCGTCTGGAAACTTGCAGTGAGCAATCCACAACTGTGTAATTTCTGTATCCACTCTTCATCGCTTTCGTCGTCTTTGCGGCCAGTAACATTCTTTACATGTTTTGCATTGACAAGGCAATCTTCAAATCCATATTCCTGCAATAAAAGGAATAATGCAACCCAATAAACCCCGGTACTCTCCATGGCTACCGTGGTTATACTATTTGCTTTAAGCGTTTGTGCAATTGAATGCAAATCCCTGGTAAAGCACCCAAATAACCGTACTTCCAGTTGCTCAGAATTAATTGGGTATGCCACCATCATTTCATTGTCTGACACATCGATACCTGCTGCCGTTGGATTAATTACAACTAATTGTGAAATTCGTTTCACCTTTTCGTTTTTTGTTTTACTTTTGCTCATGATTTCAAATTTAAGCGTTTAAAATTTCCCCGTGTCTGTCGGTTTTTCGTAGTTTTAATTCTCTTATACGGCATCCAACTGCCAATTGGGACTCTTAAAACCATAAAGTACCAGACTTATTAATGATGTCTATGCATCATAGAATTGACGGATTTCACTGCATGGGGCAATGCTTAAATTTACATATCTTCTACCAGTTATTCTATTTGGGGCAATATTCCCATATACTGATGGACTTATTACTTATCAAATTAGTAAAATGTTATTTTAACTGTTATTTCTCTATATTTAACATTCTATTTTTTGTCTCTTTTAAAATAGCAATAACAAATTAAAATAATTGATCGTAATTAAATACGAATTCAATTTCGTTGATTACTTATTTAATTGAATCTAATTTTTATAAGGCTGTAAAATCCTGCTAATTTTATTTTCTTGGGATTCCCATGAGAATTTATTTTTTACTTTTAGAGCATTTATTTTGAAATTATTATAATTATTTTCCATTAATACAATTCCATTATAAATATCTTCTATATGGCTACCATCAGTATTTAAAACTATGCCGGCTTTAGTATCATTGATAATATTTTTTGTAGGTGGGTTATTTCCGCCAAGCACCGGTATTCCTCTGTTAAGTGCTTGATATAATCGATTAGGTTCACAAAAAATATTGTTGGGAGAATCATGAGAATATAAAATCATACTCGACCAAGAATGATCAATATAAGCTGGAAGTTCCAGTTGCTTTATATAACCAACAATAAGAACAATATCAGAAAAATCTCTGTTAATATTCGAAAGGAGTGATTCATCTACAGGTCCAACTATAATAGCCTTAAACTTACCATGTTTTTTAATTGCTGAAAGTACTTCTAACGGATACCTGTCTTTATGGCCCCCTCCCTGCATTAATATATAGTTTTTCATATTAAGTTTTCGAGATATATCTTTAGGCAATTCTTGTACTGGAATATTACCAAAGACTCGATCAGGAAAGTTATTTAAAACGAAATACTTTTTAGAATTAGTAACTAAATCATTTTGTTTCATAAATTCTAACCGTTCCTTATTCGCTACAACTAACGAATTACACTTCCTCTCTATTTGTTTAAATAATAATTTTCGTTTTTTATTCGCAGACAAGAATAAAGGAAGTTCATGTAAATCAAAAATATATTTCCCTCGAACTGGTTTAAATAAGATGTTGAGAGCCATATATTCTTCATGAACCCAAATATATGAGTATTTTTTAAATATTGTATTAATAACTACTTTAATCCAAAACTCTAGCATTTTTAAAACAAGAAATCTTGCGGAAGGGAAAATGGAGCGTGTAATAAGTTTAAAAACTACATAATCAGCTCCATATGAAGTTTTACCAGATTCTGCATTATTATTAGTGTAGTTTGCTAAAATGGAAATACTGTAACCTAAATTCATTAAGCTTAAAACCTCTTTCCGGACCCTGTCATCATATTCTAAGCCACTAGTTCGGACGAGCATTAGTATTTTATTATTTATATTATTCATTTTATGTAATTAATGGAATTTGTTTTTTTAATTTTAATGCACGATATAAAAAAAAGGTTGAAATTATAATTAAAAGGGGATACCTAAAATACCAAAAATCTACTAGGATAAACGAAACAATAGCAAAGGTGCTAACAAAAAAGATCCCCAATAGATAGTTTGAGAAATTTATATTGTACCCTTTAATTATTTTTCGAGCAACAAATTCGTGCATAATAAATAATACAATGTAAGCAATCAATGTAGCATAAGCTGCACCAATAATACCCCAATGTGGAATGAAAAAGTAGTTAAGTATAAGGTTTATTAAAGCTGATATTATTGTGGAAATAGCTACCCACTTCATGTTTCTTGAATATTGTTCATAAGCAAGCGGGAATCGATACAAAAATTGAAAAAAAACTCCCGCTGTAACGATTACAAGACTTCCAATGCCTGTAAAATATTCCTTAGGTGCCATTAGTTTTAGTATTTCAGGAGAAATTAACATAATGGCAATGAAAACATAAGAAATTATTTCTATGTAATATTCAGATAATTTCGATATTTTATCATTTTGACTTACCTTAGTGTTATCAAGATACCATGGAGACCAAATATTATTAGTAGCCTCTGCTATCATTAATCCTAAGGAACCAATTGTATAGGCAACACTATAAACTGCAGCTGATTCATAACCTAAAAATTTACTTATCATTAGTCTATCGGATTGACCGATAATTAGATTTGAAATCAGATGTACGATGAGCGGTAAACTTAGTGGCAACGCGTATTTCCAATCTGTAATTTCAATTTTTGTTGTGGATGAGAAAAAAAGTTTTCGGTAAACAAAACCAATAATAAATATATTAACAACTGTACCTCCAATTATCCTTCCCATATATTTATTTTCATGGAATGATAATACTAGTATTAGGCTAAGTAATATTACGAAAATAGTACTTGTCACTGAAAAAAACAAGTGTATTTTGGGTTGTTTTGTTTGTATTGAGTATGATAAGAAAAAAACGGCACATGAAGTTCCGAATGCCTGTATTAGTAAATAAGGTATTAAATTTGATTGCAATTGAAATAAATCTGATAGTGTTTGATTAAAGACTAAAGATAGAATTGCAATAAAAAGAAAAGAAATAAATGAAAGGCCTAAAATACTTCTTAGATAAGCTACAAACCTATTTATTGGAAGATGAACTCGAGCCGTGGCTATAGATCCACTCATTTGTAGACCAATAAATACGGCAAAAATGCCTACCCATGTTTGAAATATTGAAATAATACCATAATCATTTGTCGAGAGTACACGAGTGAATATTGGGGTAGTAATAAG
>CAIOOC010000072.1 GCA_903859795.1 uncultured Bacteroidia bacterium | reverse complement strand
TTAACAAACGCTTCTATCCAGGGGGTAACCTGGTCGTCTTTGCGATCTGCGGGATAATTTGCCCATTGCCATGGATATATGGCCCTTTCAATGTGTGGCATCATCGCAAGGTGACGTCCGTCTTCAGAGCAAATTGCAGCAGTATCATAATCAGAACCATTGGGATTTCCAGGATAGTTGCTGTAAGAGAATTTGGCCGGAATACGGTATTTCTCTTCTGCGAATGGCATTACAAATTTTCCCTCGCCATGTGCCACCCAGGTTCCAAGACTTTTACCTGAAAGGGAGCCAAACATCACTGAATTGTTTTCAAGTACGTCGACGGCAACAAAGCAAGACTCAAATTTATGCGAGTCATTATGAGCCATTTTAACGCTTTCTTCATGACCCGGATTTACAAGATCAAGTTCCACCATTAACTGGCAGCCGTTGCAAATACCGAGGCTTAAGGTATCTGTTCTCTTATAGAAATTTTCAAGTGCTTTTTTCGCTTTTTCGTTGCATCTGAAGGCGCCTGCCCACCCTTTTGCCGAGCCAAGAACGTCAGAATTTGAAAACCCACCCACAAAAACGATCAGGTTTATTTCTTCAAGTGTTTCGCGTCCGGTGATCAGGTCGGTCATGTGTACGTCTTTGACATCAAACCCTGCCAGGTACATGCTCCAGGCCATCTCACGATCTCCGTTGCTCCCCTTTTCACGGATGATAGCGGCTTTTATCCCGGAAGGACTACGGCGGGCCGGATCGATTCCCAGATCCCTGAATTTCCCTGTAAATGAGCCGAAATTGAATTTTAACTCGTTATTCCTGTAATTCAAGAAACGCTCTTTTGCGAGCCTTTCTCCACTTTGACGTCTGTCAAGAAGATAAGATGGTTTGAACCATTTATCGCGTAATTCATCAATATCGAAATTAAATTTATCTTCACCATTGATCACTGTTATTAGACGACTAGGTGAGGGATTCCCAATCTTTAAAAATCCAATTCCATTTTGTTTTAAAATCTCTTCAAATTCAATGAAATTCAGAGGCTGAACAACAATCCCGGGATTTTCACTAAACAACAGCTTCACTGAGTCAGGTTCATTTATCAAGGTCAGATCAATTTCAATTCCACCTTCATTTTGAGCAAAGCACATTTCAAGCAAGGTTGTTAATAAACCACCGGACGAAATATCGTGACCAGATAGAATTAATTGATTTTCAATTAATTTTTGTATCGTATTGAAAGCTTTTATAAAATAATCTGCGTCTGCAACTGATGGAGTTGTGGTACCTAACTGACTAAGGGTCTGTGCGAGGGAGCTGCCGCCAAGAGATCGGGGAGCAATAGAAAAATCTAGGTAATAGATTGGTTTTGAAGGATCGGCCACCAGAACTGGTTCAACTACTTTCCGGATATCAGAAACTTCAGCTGATGCGGATATAATTACTGTACCCGGGGCATAAACCACATCATTTTTATATTTCTGAGTCATTGACAATGAATCCTTGCCCGTTGGAATATTAATTCCCAAGGCGCAGGCAAAAGTAGAAGCTGCTTCAACTCCATTGTAAAGTCTGAAATTTTCACCCTGGTTTTTCGCAGGCCACATCCAGTTGGCTGACAATGAAATTCCTTTAATCCTGTGGGTTAGCGGCGCCCATATAATATTTGTCAGGGACTCTGCAATTGAAAGTATCGAACCGTTTGCCGCATCAATAAGCCCTGCAACAGGAGCGTGGCCGAGAGAAGTAGCGATTCCTTTTATTCCCTGATAATCAATGGCTACGACCCCAAGATTATTCAAAGGAAGTTGTAATTTACCGGCGCATTGTTGTTTGGCAATCTTTCCGGTTACAGATCTGTCGACTTTATTGGTAAGCCAATCTTTACACCCAACTGATTCAAGTTGTAATACCTGTTCTATATACTTATTTATTTGAGACTTATCATATTTAACTTCAGAAAAAACTGCCACTTTTGATTCGTCTTCCAGCACTGTTTTCGGTGGTTTTCCAAACATGTAGGCCAGATCCCAGTTTATTGGTTTTTCATCAGTTTTCCGGTTTAGGAATGTAAATTTATGGTTGCCGGTTGTCTCTCCGATTACATAAACAGGGGAGCGTTCACGTTCAGCGATCCTGGTAATAAGGTCAATATTCTCAGCGTTTGTAACAAAACCCATACGTTCCTGAGATTCATTTCCGACAATTTCTTTGGCCGAAAGGGTAGGATCCCCGACAGGCAACTGGTCGACATAAATCTCTCCGCCAGTCTCTTCGACGAGTTCGGAGAGACAGTTCAGATGCCCGCCGGCGCCGTGATCATGGATCGAAATAATCGGGTTATTTCCCGATTCTGCCAAAGCTCGGATGGTGTTGTAGGCCCTTTTTTGCATCTCAGGATTTGCGCGCTGAACGGCATTTAGTTCAATATGACTTTCAAATTCACCTGTATCAACTGACGAAACAGCTCCTCCACCCATTCCAATGCGGTAATTGTCTCCGCCGAGCAGAACTACTTTGTCTCCAACTCCGGGGACACTCTTCAGGCAGTCTTCCTGACGCGCATAACCGATGCCGCCAGCCTGCATGATTACCTTATCATAACCGAACTTCTTTTGGTTTTCGAAGTGTTCAAAGGTGAGAACCGATCCGTTTATAAGCGGCTGCCCAAATTTGTTGCCAAAATCGGAAGCACCGTTTGAAGCTTTTATCAAGATCTCCTCAGGTGTCTGATATAACCAGGGACGCGGTTCGGTCGCATTTTCCCATGACCGCGCTTCATCATCATTTCTTGAATAAGAAGTCATATAGACAGCTGTTCCAGCAATTGGAAAGCTCCCTTTGCCACCGGCCATCCTGTCGCGTATTTCACCTCCGGTGCCTGTTGCAGCACCATTAAATGGCTCGACAGTGGTCGGAAAATTATGAGTCTCTGCCTTAAGCGACAGGACAGTTTGAATATCGGTCACCTCGAAAAAATCAGGTTTATCTTGTGTTTTTGGAGCAAATTGTTCTGAATCAGGCCCCTGACTAAAAGAACAATTATCTTTATATGCTGAGAGTATTGTGTTCGGATTTGCCTGCGTGGTTTTCTTAATCAGCTGAAATAAAGTTGACTCTTTTTCTACGCCATCAATTATGAAGTTTCCGTTAAATATTTTATGACGGCAATGTTCGGAATTTACCTGTGAAAATCCAAAGACCTCACTGTCAGTAAGCTTTCGGCTTAATTTTTTAGCTACATCATTCAGATAAGCAACCTCATCATCACTTAAAGCTAACCCTTCCTGAATGCTGTATGCGGCAATATCATCAATCGAAAGTATCGGTTCCGGGTTATGGTTAATTACAAAAATTTGCTGATCCAGTCCTTTATAAACAACCTGGAGCATCGGATCAAAATGGGGTTGATCCTGATTTGTCTGAAAGAATTCCTCGATTCTGACAATACCTGGAATACCCATGTTCTGGGTGATCTCAACGGCGTTTGTACTCCAGGGGGTGATCATTTCTTTCCTGGGTCCTACATAAATTCCTGATATAGAACTCTGTTCGATTATATTTGCCTGATCAAACAGCCATATTAGTTTTTCGAGATCAGAGGAGGATAATTCCTTATGTGCATCAACGGCGATCAGATTTGATTTTCCTTTAAAAAAGAGGATCATGAGGATGTATTTAAAGTGACTGTGTCAAGTGTTATCTATGCAGACAAAGATAAGGAAAAAATGTGGCAGGCAACCGCAAATGGCATCCACTTACCGACAACTGCCTGTTAACATTTGGCTGTTAGCTGCAGGCCACTGGCTGTCGCAACTGGAAGAAATCAAGAAATTTAAACAAATTTTGAATTTTAGAATCGGCAAATTGTCACAATATCAAATTATTCCGGTTTCCATTCAGTTATCTTAATCAGAGAGGGGAATGCTTTAGGTTTGTAGATTGACTGGTTATAAAAAATCCTGATACATTCCTGAATTCCTTCTGTAATACTTGGATGAGGATGAATACTTTGCAGAACTTCATGAAGGCGGATATCAGAATTGATCAGGTAAGCGATTGAGACGATAAATGCTGATGCCTGTGGGCCTGCAGCCCTCATTCCGAGGATCTTTTCAGTCCCGTCGTTGCTTACGATGATTTTTACAAATCCTTTTGTGCTGCGCATTGCAATAGCTCTGTTCACGAGTTCATTAGAGTAATAGATTGCCTTGTAGGGAATTTTCTGATCGCGCAGGATCTTCTCATTTGCTCCCACAGAAGCCAGTTCAGGTTTAAAGAACATCAGAGTTGGCATATAAGAGTAATCAAGAGGGTAGGAGGCTTTATCAAAAATTGCCTCTACAATAAATCTTCCCTGCTCTTCAGCAACACCATAGAGGGCCTTTTGTCCTGTCACATCGCCAGCTGCGAAAATATTGCATTCCTTAAAATCGCCAATTGCACACTCCTCATTGATATGAAGAAAGCCTTTTACATTTGATTTGATATTGACATTCTCAAGCCCAAGTCCTTTGGTATTTGCGTCACGCCCGATGGAGACCAGAATGATATCAACCTCTACCACCTGGCTGTGGCCGTCATCATAGTCCAGAACGACTTCGAGATGGTCTTTTGCTTTTCGTACGTTTCGTAAGGTAGCAGTATGGTGAATTATAACCCCGTTTCTCTCCAGATTATTTGAAACAAAATCACTGACATCGTCATCTTCAAAAGGGATAACCCGGTGGGCCTTATCCAGTAAATGAACTTCAGTTTGCTTGAAATTTGAAAAAATCGTCGCAAATTCACAACCGATTATTCCTGAACCAAGTATCATCATTCGCTCCGGAAACCTGTCAAGATTAAGCAGACCGTCGGAATCGAAAATCTGTTTCTGGTCGACCGGCAACTCGGGAAGTTCGCGGGGTCTTGATCCGGTTGCTATTATAATATATTCTGCTTCAATTGTTTCTGTTCCGTTTTCACCTTCAATCTGAAGAGTATGACGGTCAAGGAATTTGGCAAATCCGCGTTTATAAGTTATCGTACCACTTGCATTGTTATTTGCTGAAAATGATTCAATCTGGGATAGCATCTGGTATTGTTTCGTTTTTGCAGCTGCCAGAACGGTCTTTTTAACCATATTATAATCAACTTGCAATCCTGATGCACGGTAACCCCTGTCAACAGCTGCAGCGATAGAATAATCGACAGAAAGTTCCCACATCGTTTTTGAGGTCAAGGGGCCATTCATAATTCCAGTCCCGCCAATATGTCCGGCCTCAATCAGACAGACGTTTTTTCCAAAATCAACAGCTCGCATGGTTGCCGCAAAACCACCGGGACCGCTCCCAATAATGGCCAGATCGTATTTCATCATATTTTGTTGTCGTTATAATTGGCAAACATACAAAAGTTTGAGAAAGTTAACAGTTTGTATGTGACATTTATCATTGGATTATATAAAAATCAAAAATTTCAAATATTTGGGTCGATATTTTGAAAAAGTTACAATTAGGTAACATTTGTCCTTTATATTGAATATTTTAATTCGTTAATTTAGCACCATCTTAAATCAAATATTAGATCACATGAAGCGAGTTAGGTATGTTACGGCAGAAGAGGCGGTTAAAGTAATCAAATCGGGTGACCGGGTTCACCTGAGCGGCGTTGCTGTTACCCCGCACCGTTTAATTAAAGCGATGGTAGAGCGCGGACGCGCAGGGGAAATTTTTGATGTAAAAATTCAGCACATTCATATTGAAGGTCCTGTTGACTATGCAAATCCTGAGTTTGAAGGGAT
>CAIOOC010000071.1 GCA_903859795.1 uncultured Bacteroidia bacterium | reverse complement strand
TAGTCTTTCATTTTTAACATGTTTATTATTTCTTCCATAGTTCGGAAGTAGGCTCTGTAGCCTTTGTTTACCGCATCGGCACAAAGCCCAGCTGCCAGGAATGATTTTCCGATTCCGGAAGGTCCCATCAATACAATGTTAGTAAGCATTCGGTGAACCCCGTCTTGTTTTCGCGATAAATCCGGCTAAACTTTCAAAGTTCTCCTAATATGTTCGGAGAACTTTGATAGACTTCAGAGATAGCTTTGTTTTAATTCTGAGTTTTCAGCTTAAAGTTGTGCGGGAGCAGTTCTGCCAGGTCTTTGCTGTAATCGTTGTCGTATTGATGGATGTTATTCAGGAAGAATACAAGCCAGTCACGGAAGTTCACACCACATGCCTTGCAACATCCCAGCATGGAATATATAATGGCTGCATTTTCCGCTGCTTCATGATTGCCACAGAATAACCAGTTCTTCCGACCTAAAGCGATGGGTCTGACAGCATTTTCGGCAAGATTATTATCCATTTTTAGCCGGCCATCAAGGTGATACCGGGTCAACTTGTGGTAAATTCCATACGTGTATTTGATCGCTTGTCCAATACGTCCTTTGGGCAAAACTTTGGGAAATTCATTGACCAACCATTTTTCAAAGGCGACCATAATGGGGTAAGAGAGTCGGGAACGTAAGTCAGAACGCTCTTCATAGGAGAGGTTTTCCTGGTCGGCACGTCTTTCCACGTCATAGAGCAGGCCTATCTGCTCCAGAGCATACGTCGCCCTGGCTTTATCCTCCTTCAAAGCCTCTTCAAATCGTCGCCTACTATGGGCCCAGCAACCAATGGGCAGAACTCCCTTCTTATTCTCGTACATATCATATACGGCATAACCGTCCGTCTGGATTACTCCCTGATAATCCTTAAATAATTCCAGCGCCACTTTTTGTGCCCGGGAACCATGATCGTAATGGAAGAAGACCAGGTCCCGCATCACCGCCCGGACTAACCAGATATATCCTTTAACTGTCTTGTGCTTTTCATTATTTATAATTGGAATCGTGGTTTCATCACTCTGGATATAGTCAGAACTTAGTACCATCTCCATAAGCCGGTAATAAGTCGGTCTCATCATGTCGGCCACACCCTGGAACCACCCGTTGATTGTAGCCGGGGGAAGAATTATGCCTTGTTGCACAAACATCTGGTTCTGGCGGTAAAATGGAAGATGGTATACGTATTTGTCAATGGTGATATCGGCTAAAACAGTTGCTCCGGCGTAGCTTTTGGCTATTGGTAGTACAGGCATTGGAGCTGTGATGATTTGTTTCTCCACATCCAGGCTCTTATCCTTTAGTGCATATTTGTGACGAATGATCCTGCGTACATACCATCTGGCCTGCTCGCGTTCCAATACTTCGGTGATCTCCGGTTCCAGCTCCGACCACTTTTCAAAATCAATATTATCCGGATAAATGTGGCATTCCTCCCTTGGAAGACTTTCGGGAAGGGGTTTGCGTACAGGATGGTTCACTTCCTTTACAGGAACGAAGATCTTCTTGTACCGCTCGATCTCCTCTTTGGCGCTGGTGGCAAGTTCTTTTTCTTCCGGAAGCAGGTCAAGTCCTTCAAAATCGAGGCGTCTTTGCAGCGGATCCTCATTGATGAATCGTTCACTGGATTTGCCCCAAATTTTCCGCAGAAGCATCTCGATCTGTTGTTTCAGCTTCTTGATGGTCTCATCCTTTTGATTGATCAGTTGGCCATAAGAGGCTCTTTCTGACTCGAAGTTTTCATAGCTGATAAGATGGCTTTTAAGCTTGGATGTCTCCCGGAAAAGCCTGTCACGCTCCTCCAGAATTTGTTGCAAAAAACCATCTTCCTCAACTGTCATTTTCTCTTGTTTTTGTTGAGTCAAAGATAGTAAATATCAATATTTTAACCTAATAAAAAGCAAGATATTATCTATTATTTTAAAGGTTTTTTCTCCTTTTTTTATTCCCCTTTTCATCGCTCATAACACCTTGTACCATCATCATTAAATCCTGCCAGCTGGTTTGAAACGTATTGGTACTTTGATCAAAAACAGGCAGTTTGAAACAGCCCGATTCCAGCTTCATATGATAGATTACAAGACCACCGCATTCCATGTGCAGGATTTTCATGCTGGTACGAGGGCGGTTGATAAATATGTACACGTCTCCGTCCTGAACGTTACGCCCCATTAGATTAGTTATCATTCCGCTGAGGGTATAAAAGCTACGGCGCATATCTGTAGAATAAGAATACAGATAATACTGCATTGCAGATGTGAGGCTGAACATCCTACTGATGTGTTAGAAGTAACAGTGACCGCAACATCTCGGGGTCTGTCAGACCGTTCAGTTTCACACTAACACCGTTGGGGTAGTTGATCTCACAGGAAATCGAATTGTTTGCTGCCGCCGGATCCGGAAAGGCCTTCGATCGCTTCTGTGCTGGCACCGGAACCTGGGATGACCGTATCGATTTCCCATTTTCAAAAACCACGGGCACGAATCCTCTTTTCGGTGGTAGTTGTCCTTTCAACTTGTTCTGCCAATAAAAGAACTGTGATTCTTTCATGTGCTGGTTGGCGCAATAATTACGAACGGTTAGACCGGATTCCAGGAACCCGTCATAGATGGATAGAAATTGTCTCGCTTTTAACATCGCTTGTCTTTAAAATGAAGCCCAAACTTAAAAACCAAAAAGACAATTTAAAATACGGGGTTCACCGAATGCTTACGGAGAATCACGGATAATTGATTTCAGACAGGTGCTTAAAAAGAATAATGTTGATGAGAAATCACCAGCACGCATTCTATTTGATTCTAAAGAGTTCGCGAAGGTTGAGTTATTGGGAAATACACTCTCTTGGAGCAATGTAGAGCAATATATAACAATGAGAAATGGGGAAAAAATGAAAGTTCCTTATGAAATTGGAGCAGATGTACTGCTAAAATATAGTCAACCTGAAAAATCAGAACTTTCATTAAAAATTGGTGAATTGATTAGAGATGCGAGATTAAGCTCTGGATTGACACAACAAGATTTAGCTTTAAAAAGTGGTACATCAAGAACATATATCTCTAAAATTGAGAATGATAGATCGGATTTAGAAATCGCTACTTTGAGAAAAATTATTGAGACTGGACTGGGTCGAAAATTGGATATATCAATAAAGTAAC
>CAIOOC010000070.1 GCA_903859795.1 uncultured Bacteroidia bacterium | reverse complement strand
GTTTCTGATATCACTCGTCCAATTCCATATTCCGAATTTTTACCTCAATTGCTTGCCTCCATAGAAGCGACCGGCATAAAAAAGAGGGAGATAATAATTCTAGTTGCCACAGGGATGCACCGTGCTTCCACTCCCGAAGAACATCTTAAAATGTTTGGAGAAGTGATTGTTGGAAATTATCAGATTATAGACCACAATTGTAATGATGAAGATACACTGGAGGAACTGGAAGGTGAGAGCTGGTCAGGATCAAGGGTAAGACTGAATAAGATTTATGTCCATGCTGGTTTCCGAATTGTGACTGGCCTGGTTGAGCCTCATTTTATGGCTGGGTTTTCGGGAGGAAGAAAGGCGATTTGTCCTGGTTTGGTTTCGCTGGATGCAGTTAGGAAATTTCATGGATATGAGTTCCTTAGTCATCCCAATGCTTCAGGTGGTATCCTCAACGATAATCCATGTCATATGGAAAATACGTCAATTGCCAGGTTATGTCCCCCTGATTTTGCCATAAACATAGTGTTGGATAATCAAAAACGTGTCAATACAATTATTTCCGGTGAGCTTTTTGAATCGCACGGGATGGCAATTGAATATGTCAAAAAATGTTGCTGTCCGGCAGTCGAGAAAGAGGCAGATCTTGTAATTACCACATGCGGGGGGTATCCGCTCGATGCAACCTTTTATCAGTGTGTAAAAGGGTTTGTTAATTGCCTGCCAGCTGTAAAAAATATGGGTGAAATTATCTCTTTCGGAAGTTGCCTCGAAGGGATTGGAAGCTCTGAATATGCGGGATTAATGAAAAAATATTCAGGGAATCACCTTCGTTTTATTGAAGATATCAAGGAGTGCCAATTTTTCATCAAGGACCAATGGGAATTTCAGATGCATATTCGTGCATTGGAAAAGGTAAGTGAACAGAATTTGCATTTCTACACATCTAATATTCCTCAGGTAGAACTTTCAATGCTTTCAGTAAAGCCTCATTCTTTACCGATTAAACTTATCGAAAAGTCGATACAAAACATTATCAATCAAGCCGCCATTGAAAAGAGGCAAATAGCAATTTTCCCTGAGGGGCCATATTGCCTGCCAATAATTTGAAAAGATTTCAATTAAATGGGAATATCAGTAAAAAATTCGTGAACCAGACCCTTTAATCAGAAATTTGTATTTTTGTCAAAAGCTGACCCTGTCAAAGGACCGGCAAAACCAAATAACCTGTGGATGCCAGTTACCACGTTAAAAAACGGGGCGCTTCTGAAAAGCCAGATGAGTAGGAAAATTTAAACCTTTTTTAAAAGTGCGGCATCAGCACTATAATCACTGATGAAGTTCATATGAAAAATCTACTAATTGTTTTAGTCCTTTTTTTCGGGTTTTCTGTCATGGGTATTGCACAGGATGCTACTAAACCTGCAAAGAAAGAACAGGCAAAAACAAAAGTCGCTGCTCCTGCAAAAAAAGCAGAAGCAAAGAAGGCCGAAGCTGCCAAACCCATAAAAGCTGAAGCAAAGAAGGAAGCTGTAAAACCCTCAGGGCTGAAAAAAGATGGAACTCCTGATAAACGTTTCAAAGCCAACGAAACCAAACCTGCTGCCGGTCCGCTGAAAAAAGATGGATCTCCTGATATGCGTTACAAAGCCAACAAAGATAAAGGTAAGGAGAAAGCCAAGGAGAAAAAATAGTATTATTTAACGGAATGATTTAACTGTCGTTCCATGAGAATCTAAAAGGTGAGTTGAATGTCAAAATAGGGTGTTCGCTCACTTTTTTTTAGTTTCTAAATTATTTTGTGATGCCGGATATAATTAGAAGGAATATCGGAGGAAAAAAAGTATTGCTCCTGTTTGTTGTGACCAATATTATATATGCTTTCATGTTGGGGGTAACAATTCCAAAAGTAATGAGTTTTTCAGGTGGAATGAAGATCATCGATATGATGCCAGCCGGCTACAATTCGGAATATGTCAGAACCCTTCTGACAGCATTAGGGGAAAAAGGGAGGGCGACTTATTTATATAATCAGATTCCCGTTGATATGATTTACCCGTTACTTTTTGCAGTAAGCTATTGTTTGACTCTGGCTTATGTTATAGACAAGCTAGGAGAATCGGATGGTCCGCTGTTTTATGTTAGTTTTCTTCCCATTTTGGCCGGCACTTTTGATTATTGTGAAAATATAGGCATAATCAGAATGTTGAATGATTTTCCTAAACTTTCTGAAAGTCTGGTATCTTCCACAAGCTTATTCTCAGTCGCTAAAAGCACATGTACAACAATATATTTTATTATTTTGATTTTTAGCCTGATATTATTGGGATTTAAGAAATTGAAATCCGATTGATTTATTTTGTGTTTATCCTGCTTAATCTTTAGATCTCTATTCTAACTTAGCAGATCTCAATCTTAATCAAATCATATGCAAAAATTAGTGTTACTCCTTATGTTTTTTTGGCTAGGGCAAGGCTGTACCAGTTCTCAGCCTCAAAGCATTCAATACGGAAATTGCGATGCTGCCGGGAAATATTATTCCATAAGAGGCATTAAGATGTACTGTGAGGTTTACGGTTCTGGAAAACCATTACTTATGATTCATGGTAATGGAGGATCAATCAGTGCATTCAGTCATAATATTCCTTATTTCGCTGATAAGTATAAGGTTATTGCTCTGGATAGCCGTTCACAAGGCAAATCTACCGACTTACGCGATTCGTTAAGCTTTGAGATGATGGCTGATGACGAAGCTGCCCTTTTGGATTCGATGCACATTGATTCTGCCTATGTCCTGGGATGGAGCGACGGTGGAATCAATGCTCTGCTGTTAGCTATGCGCCATCCTAAAAAGGTTATTAAACTTGCTTCGACGGGGGCGAATCTTTGGCCCGATTCTACAGCGATAATCCCAGCATTATGGCGAAATGACAAAGCCTACTTTGATGAAAACAAGTCCAGACAATTTGGCTCGCCTAAAGAGAAAAATGACTGGAAACTCTTTTCACTGGATTGGTACCAGCCAAATATCAGTTTGGCTTCATTACAGGCGATTCAATGTCCCTCGTTGATTATAGGTGGCGATCACGATTTAATAAAGGTTGAACATACTGTACAGATTTACCTGAGTATTCCCAAAGCCTATCTCTGGATTTTACCCGGTTCAGGTCACGGTACTTTGATTGACTATGCAGACGAATTTAATCACAAAGTGGATGAATTCTTTGCTATCCCATTTCATAAACAATAATTAAATGCCGTAATGGAGGATATATGCAAGAAGTTCTCAGGAAATTAAAGTTCAAGTCAGATGGTGTAATATTAAATTCACCTGCAGAATTGTTGAAAGAGTTTACTGATCTTGGGTTTGCTACTTCTTTTGATTTTCCATCAAAGAGCAGATATACCATTGTTTTTATAAATAATCACAAAGAATTCTCTGAATTCCTGAATAATGAAATGCAATCGATCGAATTTGACAGTATCCTCTGGTTTGCCTATCCAAAAGGGAGTTCAAAAATAAGAACAGACATAAACAGAGATATATTGCGGGAGGCAGGAGCCGGTTATGGAATTACAACCGTGGCTGCCATATGCATAAATGAAACCTGGAGTGCATTACGATTCAGACCTGCGGAAATGGTAGGAAAGTGAGGGACTTAGTCTTGCATGGTTATTCATATTACTCAAAAGAGACAATTTTGAGTTGATTTTTTCATTGGATGTCAGGGAATAAGTTTCAATAGTTTCATCATCCTTTTGGCAATATCAGTATTTTCCATAAATCCTATAAATTGTTCTGCTCCAGGGCCAAAGGCATAGATCGGTACTGCAATGCCTGTATGTTCTCCAGAGGTATATTTGGCAGTTACCATTCCGGTTTTATAGTTACCACCGTTAAGTGTCATTCCCCCAGTTTCATGGTCTGCAGTTACTATTATTAAAGTTTCCCCATTTGAGGCTGCAAATTTAAGAGCTGCGCCAATAGCCCTGTCAAAATCGAGCGTTTCGAGAACAACACCCGGGGTGACGTTCTCATGAGCCAGGAAGTCGATCTCAGAACCTTCAACCATTAGAAAGAACCCCTTCGTACTTTGCGACAGTAGATTAATGGCTACTTTTGTTGCTGGAACGAGCACATCACCACGTTCAGGTAATGGGGGATCATGTTCCTGAGCTGTAAACCCGGCCAATTTCCCAGATGTAACCTTTTTAATATCTTTGATATTGTATAAAACCTGGTAACCTTTAGCTTTTAACTCGTTGCTCAGATTTCTGCCATCTTTTCGCACCTCGAAATTTTTGATTCCCCCGCCAATGAAAACATCAATATCGGTTGAAAGGAATTGGGCAGCAATCTCTTCATAATTTCCTCTGGAATCGGTATGGGCAATGAATCCGGCTGGCGTGGCATGTGTTATCGCCGAGGTGGATACAAGACCCGTCTTAAGGCCTTTTTGTCTTCAGCGTTTTTTGAAGCGCCAGTTTATTCATATAGGCAAGCATCAGCACGTCTCCGGTCTTGTAGTCCTGAACTATCGCCGGTATCAGCCCGTCCGCGGAATATTTGCACTGCTTTAAGATTGCTTTCAATTGTTAATCTCCTTTTTCAGATTCTAACGTTTACACCAAGTTTTCTTAGTTCCTGTTTAACCTTCTTTACCGTGTATTCCTTGTAGTGAAATATGGAAGCCGCCAGCACGGCGTCCGCCTTGCCTTTTGTCAGCACCTCATACATATGCTCAACGTTGCC
>CAIOOC010000069.1 GCA_903859795.1 uncultured Bacteroidia bacterium | reverse complement strand
GTTGGTGCAAACCTGCGCAAGCAAACACAGGCTGGTTATGCAGATTATATTCCTGTTTTCCTTAGTGAGACTCAGAAATTAATCAGAGAAGGATACCTGAAGGTTAACGTTGCAATGATCATGGTTTCAGTTCCTGACAAACATGGTTATGTATCGCTTGGGACTTCTGTTGATGCTACCCTGGCAGCGGTTCAGAATGCCGATGTTGTTATTGCACTGGTTAATCCCAATGTCCCGCGTGCCTGGGGAGATGCTATGATTCGTCTGGAGCAGATTGATATTTTTGTTGAAGATGATGCTCCGCTTTATGCTCACAAACTTGAACCGCTGACAGAAACAGATATTGCTATCGGAAAAAATGCTGCTGCATTGATCGAAGATGGTGCCTGTCTGCAGATGGGTATTGGCGGCATACCCAACGCCGTCCTTGCACAGCTGGGAAATCACAAAAACCTGGGTGTTCACACCGAGATGTTTGCCGACGGTATCCTTCCGCTTGTTGAGAGCGGCGTGGTTAATGGCAGTATGAAAAGTATTGACAGGGGAAAGATGGTTGCCTCATTTTTAATGGGTTCAAAAGAGTTATATGATTTTATTGATGATAACCCTATGGTTGCCATGATGGATGTTGAGCACACAAATAACGTTGCTGTAATCCGTAAACTTGAACGTGTGACGGCAATTAACTCGGCCCTTGCAATTGATTTAACCGGACAGGTTTGTGCCGATTCAATTGGAATCAAGCATTATTCAGGAGTTGGAGGTCAGATCGATTTTATACGTGGTGCAGGTCACTCGTACCGTGGAAGACCAATTATCGCCATGCCATCAATTACTGAAAAAGGCTTCTCAAAAATCAGCCCGACACTTATTGAAGGGTCCGGAGTTGTATCAACCAGGGCCAATATTCACTGGGTTGTAACAGAATTCGGAGCTGTTAACCTTTATGGTAAAACAATGCAAGAGCGGGCAAAAATGCTTATTTCCATTGCACATCCCAACCACCGTGAAATGCTCGACAAAGCTGCATTTGAACGTTTTGGTCCTCATTACAGGTATGTTCCGGTTTCGAAATAACTTAAATAAATCCTTTTTAAAATGAATGTATCACATATCGAGCACATTGGTATTGCGGTTTCCAGCCTTGAAACTGCAATCCCGTATTATGAGACACTTCTTGGAACAGCCTGTTATGCGACAGAAGTTGTTGCAGACCAGAAAGTAATAACAGCTTTTTTCAAGGTAGGTCAGACAAAGATTGAACTTCTTGAATCAACCGATCCTGAAGGCCCGATCGGAAAATTCCTTGAAAAAAAGGGACCTGGTGTTCATCACATCGCTTTTGCCGTTGATAATGTTAACAGTGCTCTTCAGGAGGCAGCAGAGGCTGGAATTCAATTAATTGACAAACAGTCAAGAAAAGGTGCAGAAGGGTTAAATATTGGGTTTTTACATCCAAAATCAACCTTGGGTGTCCTTACAGAACTTTGCAGTGAATAGTTCACAGTTAAATATATAATTAATAGTACGATGAGCAATCAGGACAAGATCAAAAATTTGATTGACCTTCGTGCGGAGGCCAAACTTGGCGGGGGAGCGAAAAGAATTGATGCGCAACACACCAAAGGTAAATTAACCGCACGCGAACGTATTGACTTAATTCTCGATGAGGGAAGTTTTGAAGAGTTTGACATGTTTGTAACACATCGGTGTACAAATTTTGGTATGGAGAAGACCAAATTTATGAGTGATGGTGTTGTTACAGGCCGCGGAACCATAGATGGCCGTACCATCTTCATCTTTTCTCAGGACTTCACCGTTTTTGGCGGCTCTCTTTCCGAGACCTTCGCACAAAAGATCTGCAAGGTGATGGATATGGCCATGAAAGTTGGGGCTCCATGCATTGGGATCAACGATTCCGGGGGAGCCCGCATCCAGGAAGGTGTGACGGCATTAGCCGGTTATGCCGAGATTTTCCAGCGTAATATTATGGCTTCAGGAGTGATTCCTCAGATCTCCGCAATATTTGGCCCTTGCGCAGGCGGTGCTGTCTATTCTCCTGCCTTAACCGATTTTATTGTTATGAGTAAGGACACCAGTTATATGTTTGTAACCGGTCCTAAGGTTGTTAAGACAGTTACCGGAGAAATTGTAACCGACGAGCAACTTGGAGGTGCTATTGTTCATGGAACCAAATCGGGAGTAACCCATTTTGTCTCTGATTCCGAGGAGGAGGGATTATTGCTGATCCGTAAATTGCTTTCATTTCTTCCTCAAAATAACCTTGAAGATCCACCAATTGCCCCCTGTAATGACCCAATTGACAGGCTTGATGATAATTTAAATGACATTATCCCTGAGAGAT
>CAIOOC010000068.1 GCA_903859795.1 uncultured Bacteroidia bacterium | reverse complement strand
TCTGCCTCTTTTCATAATACTGGTAAATTTATAGTTTTTTCAACTTAACCAGTGGTCCGAATTTCGGGGAGTATTATATAATTCATGATATAATGATATTCTCAAATGTTCAAATTGGTAGTATTGAAAATTTGCCAAAATGTAATATATGCTTTACATTTTAATCGGTTTCATTTTCTCTCTAAGATATCGGTTCGAACATCGTCCCAAGTGCGGAGCATTGTAGAAAAAATCGGGTCAAATGGCCTGATTTTTTCATTTAAGCCTTGTGGCAATTGATAGTTTTTAGGTTCGAACTTTGGAAATCTTAGCTTAATACTTTTAATACCGTCAACGAGTTTGTTTATTGATTTATTGCTGAAAATATGGAGTTTTTCATCATCCCAGACTAGGTTCGAACCAAGTCTAGATAATAAGTTTCTTATGGCCTCAGGGGTCCCGTTTTCTAAAACTTTTTTGTCTTCTTCAATCAAATTGGTAATTTCCATCATTTCAGAATACCAGTCAATATCGTTATCCTCTTTACTGCCATCATTGTATTGAGATTTAAGATATTCTAAATCAGACTTATATTCCTCCTCTGTTATTTTCTCATCTCTTAGCATTTCTCGCATTTTTCGCTTCTTTATCTCAAATTCAATATTTCTTTGTTCCTTAGCTTCTCCTAATAAAATACCATCAGACACATCTTTATCCTTAAGTTCACGAATGTAATTTCTAGACCATTGCAAAAGACTATTTGAAAAGTTTAAAAACTCGTCCAGATATTTTTTTAGTTCGTTTTTTATTGACGTTTCTTCAATTGATTTATATGGTATTTTGAATTTCTTTTTTCGGACATTGTAATAGTAAGATTTTATTAAATATTTTGGATTTGCCAATTTTTCTAATTCTCTATCACATTTCGGACAAGTAGTTTTGCCACGATAGGCAAATTTGAACTTACAATCACAGATTAATTGGAATTTTATATCCATTCCAACAAAATCATTTTCATCTGAGTTTATAAATCCGGAAAATGGACTATTATGGTGTTGAATTTTGGGGATGTTCCTTTTTGTAAGAATATTCAATACCTTATTTCTTTGCGATTCAGAAATAAGCCTTGGAAGGTTCTGATTTAATTCATATCGTTCTCCATTGTATAAGAAAAATCCGGCATAGATTGGATCTTTCAGAATTTCATAAATTCGTGAAAGTGTTATCGGAATACCTCCAATTCTTTTTCTTTTTACTGTGGTCAAATTTAGCTCATTTATAGCATACCTATGAAGCTTTCCAGCAGAATACGTCCCCGTTAAAAATAGTTCAAACAGCTTTTTAATTTTCAAAAGTCTTTGCTCATCAACGAGCCAGTTCCTATTTCCTTTTTCTTCTGTTTTATCATTAAGAAAGCCCAGGGAGGCTACGCCATGAGGCACGCCCATTGAGGCTTTCTTTAATTGACCTCGCTTTACATTTACTGACAAATCTTTAACAAATTGTTTTCCTTGGCCAAATTCAACTGACATGAGTAAAACATTATCAGATGGATGATAAACTTTGTCATGCGTAATTATGGCTTTAAGTACCCCCGAACTGATTAGATCAATAAGCATTCCTCCTTCAGTCATATTTCTGGCTAATCGATCTAACTTCCAGCAGACTATTGAGTCTATATTGCCATTTTTAATCATTCGCACCATTTTTTGAAATTCAGGCCTTACAAATTCTTTTTTTGCTGATTTTGACTCTGTATATATCTCAATAAAATTCGGCAGCTTATAAAATTCGGAAATCCTTTTTGCCTCATCCATTTGAGAAATAATAGAAAGTACCTGTTTATCTTCGCTTTCAGAAGATTTTCTGTTGTAATTGCAGGGTTTTAATGTGGTGAAATTTATTTGTTGGTACATAAAATGTAGGTTATAATTTATAACAAACAAAAAAGAGGTAACGACTTTGAATAGTTGCTACACTAGGTCAAGTCATTACCTCGTTCTTACATACAAAATATGTATTTTTTTGTACGACCTAATGTAGCGTTTTCATTATATCATATTTTTTAAGTTTCAACCCCTCAGCAAGTGAAGTCAGCAAAAACAATCCTATTTCATTGAGCTCTTCGTTTTCAAGCTCAAAATCAGTTCCATAAATCTTTATGAGTTCTAATCTAAGATCCTGTATTGCCTTATCCGATAAATTTGAAATCATAAACTGATTTTAATAAATCCTGATAACTTATAAAGAATGTATTTTTTGCTTAATTGTCAGATTTTCAATACTCCTATATTCTTCCATTTCCATTACCATCAATTAAATGATACGGGAGAATTTCACTCAAACTCCAAATATCCTATTTGACCAACTTATTAAAGAACTAAATAATTCAGAACTAAAAATCCTCCTAATTATTATCAGGCAGACAAACGGTTGGATTGATAAAGCGACAGACAAAAGGAAGGTCAAAGATCGAATTACCTATAGCCAGTTCATTTCGAAATCTGGTCTTTCAAGAAGAATCATATCTGCTGCCATAAAATCCCTTTCAACCAGGAAATTAATTGAAATAACTGACCATTCTGGAAATACCTTAAGTAATGCCAATGAAAGAAAAGGCCAACTCCGGATTTATTATTCTTCACTTTTAGAAACTCTTCAATCGATTCATATACTTAATCAAACCAGTGCAAAATGTGACAATAACCTGTGCAAAAACCGACATGAACCTGTGCAAAATATGATACATAACAAAAGAAACTATATCAAAATAAATACATCAAAAGAGAAAGATTCAGATTACAAGCATATTGGTGAAGTAATCAAAGAGATGAAATTTAAATGGAACTCAAAATAAAATTCAGATACGATTTATCTGAATTTAAAGAAATTCAGATAAATCTAAAACGAACTTTTATTTGAGCCCCCGCATTTTTGTCATTTTAGCAAATATTCGATACTACTTTCAGTTTTCAATTTTTTTTAGAATGTTATCAAGCAAATCAAGTAAAGTAATTGCCATTAACTATTTATGCGAAATTTATTAAGAACATATCGTAAAAGGGCTGATTTATCGCTTGAGGATGTCTCCAAGCTTTTAAATACGCAGGATTGCTCAACACTTTCACGATGTGAAAGAGGTTGCCGAAAGCCAAATCTTGAAATTATACTCACATATCATATCCTTTTTGAAGTTTCTGTTGAAAAACTTTTTGAGAAAGAGATGAAATATACTTTTAGTAAAATCGCTCAAAACATTGATCCTTTGATCGATGAGTTAAAAACCCATGATAGTTCGCGAAAGGTCGATACAAGAATTAAATTCTTGAACTCATTAAAAGCCTTAATTAATAAAGAAATATGAATTACGAAAGATTAATTTCCATATATCCAAATACTTATGGATTTGGGTTCGTTATATTAAATGACAGCGGTGAGATTCTTGATTACGGGATAGTCTCTGTTCGTCCAGTGAATAATGACAAATGTTTAGATAGATACCATGAGATGGTTTTGTATTATCAACCCCAAGTCCTAATTATGGAAGATTTTAAAAGTTCTAAAAAATCAGAGAGAATTCAAAAACTCCTCAAGAATATTTATGATTATTCACAAGATACAATCAGAATTTTCAAATATACAAGAGAACAAATTATGAACACGTTTGAAGTTTTTGGGGCAAGAAATAAATATGAAATATCGAAAAGGATTTCTGAAGCATACCCTCAATTAAAGAGCAAAATGCACGAAAAAAGAAAAACCTGGGAGCCGGAAAATTATTACCAAGGTATTTTTGACGCAATGTCTTTGGTACTTACTCATCAATATTTATATGAATAATCAATCAAAATCTCATTTAAAGTTTTTGGTTGTCATAGCTTGTTAGTGTACAAGACTTATTAATGATTGCCTAAGATAAGGAATGGTATCCTTTTATTGATGAGTATCTTAAGCGAAGATTCACTTCCCAAAAAGTCGCCAATAAAGTATAATAACGTCATTAATAATTTATTATAGTATATCCAAATGTATGAACAAAAATTTATTCTCACTGCGAGAGAAAGAGAGTAAGAAAATCCACTTTTTAAAACTACTTGCATATTTTTCTTTTGTTGTAATTTTTTTCTTCGCTTTTCATTCTTCAGCTTCGGCAGCGATTTATTATGTCTCTACATCTGGTGCAGATACAAATAATGGTACTTCGCCTAGTACGCCCTGGGCACATCATCCTTGGGATTTGAGTGCCACTGGTACATCCTTAGCTAATACGTTACAGCCTGGAGATGTTGTATATATGAAAAAAGGAGACGTCTGGTGGAATTGTCAATTACAAACTAAAAGTTCTGGGACAGCAGGAAATAATATTATTACAACTTCTTCTGACAGTTTTGGTTCAGGGGCTCTTCCTGTTTGTTCAGGATCAGAAGATACAACCGTATACAATTCAGGGTGGACAAATGATAGCGGAAACATTTGGCATCGAACAGCAACAACTCAGCCTAATATTGTTGTTTATAACGGGACAATATTGCTTGCAGATACGACTACTACTCCTGCTGTTAATAAATATTATTGGAGTTCGAATGTTCTATATGTGAATGTTGGGACTGATCCTGATTCTACAGTGGCATGGAGGGTTGGTAAAAGATCGATTCCTGCTTACGTAAGAACAAATTATGTAACCTTACAGAATATTACTTTTGAAGTTGGTAATGGAACTGTTGTCGGTATGGTTTATATAGAAACACATACAGGGGTTGTTTTTGATGGTTTAACTGCTCAATATGGAATAAAGAACGCTATTTCTGATGAAGCAGGGGGAGTTGGAAATGAAATTAAAAATTGTACATTATCAAACATAGAAAGTAATTCGGGTGTACCAGGAGCTATGTTAAAAATAATAAATCCGACAAATTCTTCATATCATAATAATACTATAATTGGTGGAACACAGGGTATTTTAACTACGACCGGTTCGTCTGGTACTAACTCGATTTATTCAAATACAATTTATGGTCAAACTGTTTACAATACTGGGGCAGCCGGTATAAGTATAAATGCTGGAACGGGGTGGAATGTTTATAGTAACACTATTCATGATATAGGTGATGTTAATAGCTCTGCTGTGGGTGGAATAACACTAACAACTAATTCAAATAATATTTATTCAAATACTATTTATAATTCCAGACTCTACGGGATATTCTTAAACAGCAGTGCTAGTTCTAATAATATTTATCAAAATACGGTTTACAATAATGGCGATAAAACTGTAGATGGTTCAGATTGGCTTTATTATTCCGGTGGTGGTGGGGGTGGTGGAATTGCTATTTCGGGAACATCTGCAAATAACAATATTTATAAAAATTATGTTCATGATAATTACGTCGGTATTACTCAAGGTACTACTGGTGGAGCTGGTAATAATAAATATTATTATAATTTAGTTACTAATAGTATTGTGAACGATATGGGGGACACTGGAGATACTTCGACTGGAACAGCTACTATTTTCTATAACAATACAATTTATCATAATCCGTCAGTACACAATACTCCTACATATAGGGGGCACGGTTTGTACTTGGAAAATATTATGCTTGTCAATGGCCCAGGTTCAGGAAATGCCATTTTTGCTAATAATATAATTTATAGTGCTCAAAGTGGAGCTGATACTCAGGGGTTATGGATTCAAAAAACCATAGCAAGCAATATTTATCTTAACTCTCTTAAAATGGATAATAATAATGTTTATATTGCTCAATCAGGTGCATCAATAGCAACTATTTCTATGGATAGTGTTCCTTATACAATTTATACGACACCTTCTAGTTACAAAGGTGTTACTGGAATCCAAACTTTAAGTCCTACAATAACTGGATTAGATGGCATTCAAGCAAATGCAGAAAGTCATAGCACGAATTCTGATCCCTCATTTGTCTCTCTTTCGAATTTTTCTCTTCAACCAAATTCTCCATCAGTAGACACTGCGACAAATGTTTCTCTGCTTACCGATTATTTAGGAAACCCCATTTATGGGACTCCAGACATGGGAGCCTACGAATACCAACCACCACATAACCTTGTAACTTCTGACACAATAGACATAGGAGCTGGAGCTAGAATATATGCGGATGGTAAATTCAGAGATTTAGGAACAACAACTTCAACGCCAGCTCACCTTAAAATAACACCTCAAGGTGGAAGTTTTACTACTTTCGATGCCACTACCACAAGACCAGCTTGGCTTGATATTACAAGTATTACCAATTGGTCTAATACTCACAAAACATGGACAGAGTCTAACGCTCAAACATCTGGCATGATAACAGATCATACAGTAGCAGATTTGGATAGTAATAAATATTACACTATCAGTGTGACAGGAGCTTTGGCATCAAACATATCAGGGATAAATGGAACTACTTGTAATAATGCTATTTGTGAATCTAATAGTAGTGGAATATTATCTTTCGAATATAATGGCGGTTATTCTACTCATACATTTGATATACAAGAAGATGTTACACCACCAACAACAACCATTTCAACGCCTTCAGATAATTCAATTTCAGGTACAACAACTGTTAATCTATCAGGAACCTCTTCCGATGATATTAATATAGCATCTACTACCATTTCAGTTGATGGCGGAAGTTTTATTGCAACAGGGGGCACAGCTTCAGCTTGGACATATTCTGCTACTTCGCTTTCACAAGGTTCTCACACTTTCCAAACTAAGGCCACTGATTCATCTGGTAACACTGGACTTTCTACAATAGTTCATATTACTGTTGATTCTATTCCCCCTGGAACTCCAACCGTAACCCCAAGTGTCGGATCATACAATACAACTCAGTCTGTAACACTTTCTTCAACTGGCAGTGATTCAATTAGATATTCAACATCTTCGACACCTGCCGATTGTTCAAGTGGCACATTGTATTCAACACCAATTTCCGTTTCTTCATCAGAAAC
>CAIOOC010000067.1 GCA_903859795.1 uncultured Bacteroidia bacterium | reverse complement strand
GTGTTCCCGCTTGAATAGCCCGATTCAGGATCAACATCCTTCATAGCATTATAAAAGAAAAACAAGTTACGACCCACCAGTGATACCTGTGCGTCGGTTAAGGGAGTTTTTGAAAGAAGTTTCTTCGGCAGGGAATATCCCAGCGAAATTTCTCTCATTCGCAGGTTGGTCGCATCCTTTAAATTTTCAGTCCCAATCTCCTTATTCCATAGATTATAGTAACGGTAAAGGGGATCTACAGCTACGGTGTTCTTTTGCCCGGTATTTTCATTGATTGCATCTTCTATATATCCCTTGGCTGTTACACCTGGTAATGGAGTGGAATAGCCGTATTGCGGATCGTGGGTTGCATACCAGTCAGCACGCCCCTTTAGTGTTGCAACTGATGTACCAAAAAGATTCCTGTAGGCAGTTCCCATTGAGTAGACATTTCCACCCTTGCGCATATCCACAAGTAACGATAACGTAAAGTTCTTAAATTTAAAGTTGTTAGTGAGACCTGCCATCCAGTCGGGATTCATATTCCCCATCCTTTTATAATCACCTTTAAGCGCAAATCCTTGGTCATCAACGAGTTTAACACCAAAGTTGTCACGTTTAAAATCCGTTACAAAAATTCCACCATAAGCCTGGCCAGGCCTGGCCTGTATCGTTGTAAACCATGCATCGTCCAGGATAATCGATTCAATATTGTTATACAACGAGACAACTTCAGACTTGTTTTTTGACCAGGTTCCAATAATATTCCAGGAGAAATTGTTTTTCCTGATCGGTGCAATGTCCAGCTGGACTTCAAATCCCCTGTTTCTCAGGTGAGCAGCATTTGTATTTACACTTGTATACCCGCTCCCCGGAGGAAGTGGAACATTCATGATCTGGTTTTCAGAATTATTCTGATAGTAGGTCAAATCCATAATAACGAGACTATTAAATAAATTCAGATTTGTGCCTACTTCGAAAGAGGTTGTAATTTCAGGCTGAAGATTAAATGTAGGAAGCACATCACTGAATGACCCGGTCGGATAAGGCAGCTGGGACTGGTTAACCGTATAGTATTTATTTGTCTGATAAGGTCCGGTATCGTTCCCGACTCTGGAAAGAGAGCTTCTAAGTTTTCCTGAAGTAAGAACAGAAGATTTGATACCTAATGCTTCAGTAAACAGGAAACTCAGATTCTCGGAATGATACATATATGAGTTGTTGTTCGAGGGAAGTGTTGATGACCAGTCGTTTCGAAGAGTAAAATCACAGAACAACCAGTTTTTGTATGAGATTGTGGCTAGCCCAATCAGGGAATATACCTGTTTCTCAGAGAACCATTCGCTTGTTCCGTAGGTAGCGGCATTGGAGATAGCATAGAAATTATTAATTCTCAGGTTACTACCCCATTGGGAAAGACCGTCTCCCTTGTTATAACGGTCATTTCCACCCAGACTTAATGTATATTTTATTGCAGTCTCTTTCAATGGATTGTAACTCAGCAGAAAGTCAGAATTCCATTCAACAGAATTCCCTGTCGAATTGCTAATACTTCCGTTCATACCTGCTGCCTTGCTCCCCTTAGCTATGTCGTTGCTTGTATGCCGGTTAGTAAAATCCATGCCCGATCTTAGCAGCAGGTTAAGTTTAGAATTGAATTTTATTTTGGCTGAGAATACTCCCTGAAGACGATTTTTCTCATCGCTGTTCGGACGGTTATATAATTGCCAGTATGGATTAACCGTGTATCCATCGGTTGTCCACAATAGTTCGTTTCCATCCGGACCTACCCTGTGATCATTCATTTCCGAATTGACCATATTCCGAGGCATGATTGAAAGCATATATCCCGGATTGTTATACCCTTCTGCCACTTCAGGCCTTCCTCCGGCTTTGGAATGAATATAATTAATCTTAGCATCCAACTCTACAACCTCTTTCAATTTGGTAAAGCCCCTAAGACTGATATTCTGACGGTTTATTTCATTCAGAGGAACAATACCTGAGCTGTTTTGTGTTGTAATTGATGCTCTTACACTGCTAATTTCAGTACCTGATTCTAATGCAATAGTATTGACATACGATGTTCCGTTTCGGAAGAAATCCTTGAAATTATTTGGCTGTGGTTTGTATGGTGAAGTGCCTCCCCAATAATTTGGAAGTGGCTGACCTTCCATTTTCGGTCCATAACTCCACGCCCAGGGCATTCCCGGATCTGGCATGCTGGTTGGATAGGTACCAAAGGCACCATGACCATAGGTATTCTGCAAATCAGGATATAACAATGGTGATTCCACAGCATAATTGGAACTTAATGAAACTCCAAGCCCTTTTTTGAGTTTACCCTTCTTTGTTGTGATAAGAATTACTCCATTGGCCCCCCGTGAACCATAAGCGGCCGCAGCACCTGCTCCTTTAAGTATACTCATTGATTCAACATCTTCTGCATTGATATCCGACAACGCATCACCATTATCAGTGCCACCCCAACGTCCGCCACTGCTGTAACCTGCATCAATCGGAATACCGTCTACAACAAAGAGTGGCCGATTTTCGCCTGTAATCGACGATATGCCTCTGAGTATCACACGTGAAGAACCATCCACACCTGTTGCCGCTTTCGAAATCTGCAACCCTGCGACTTTTCCTGCGAGACTGTTTATTAGGTTGTTTTCCTTAGCTTTATTCAGATCTTTGCCATCCAATGTAGATATTGAGTACCCCAGCGATGCCTTGGTCCTGTCTACATTAAGTGCAGTAACGACAACTTCTTCAAGCCTTGTAACATCTTCCTTAAGGAGTATATCAACCGATTTTTTCCCTTGAATGGCTACTTTCTGGGTCGAATAACCAACAAATGAGAAACTTAATATCTCATTCAAACTAGGGACGAGCAACATAAATTTTCCATCCGCGTCAGTCACAATTCCTTTCGAAGTACCCACAATCACCACGGTTACTCCCGGTATCGACTCCCCGGATTTGGCGTCTTTAACAACCCCCAAAACAACCTCGGCACCGGAATTCCGACTACCGGCATCTTCAACAACAACAAGGTTATTATCCTTGACTGTAAAATTAAGACCTGTTTTAGCAGATAATTCCTTCACAAGTTCTTCCAGCGTGATATCGCCTGAAGAGAGTGTTACCAACATATCAGGCTTCACCACATCGTTGTTGTAGAAAAACCTGTACCCGTATTTTTCCTGGATAAAAGAAAACAGGCCGGTAAGATTCTGTGGAGCACCTTTTAAAGCCATTCTTTGTACCTGGGCATTGGTCTGAAACGTTTGCGCAAGGATAAGCAGGCAGATGAGAATTCCATTTTTAATTGATTGCATTCTTCATAAATTTAAGTTTAACGATCTACATTTTTTCTGGTCATTTATCTGGATACAATTTGTTTTTTTACCGGAGAGGCGGAATCGAATATCAGCGAAGCTATTAGCCAAATTGAAAGAGAAATTTCGGTTGAGGATTCTCTGATCATCGCTTTTTCAAAGTTGGTTAACTATGCTTTCTGGTAAGCCAGATTTCACGCTCATGAATCCTGTAATTAACAGGCGATGATATTTTCAATACTTCAAGAATCTGTTCGATGGTTTCGTTTTTAAGCAATCCGGTAAACCGCAGTTTCTTTAATGAATTATCTTCAAAGTGAAACAGATCG
>CAIOOC010000066.1 GCA_903859795.1 uncultured Bacteroidia bacterium | reverse complement strand
TATCAATGATCCCGACATGAAATTGTCATCCATGGATAACGAGAGGTTTGAGAGTACATTCCAGGTATACAGGGAAGGTGCTTCAGGTGCAAACGGCGGTAAAACAGGCGGAGGTTGCGGATGCAATTAACTATGAAAATACAAAGAACATTACTGCTGGCATTTTGCATCATTGGTATACTTAAATCAGGGAAATCCCAGGTTGTTTATACAATCAGTGATAATCCAAAAGATTCTATAAAAGCGTATAAGAAAAAGGTCCTCGAAAATACTGAGGTCGATTTTCTAATGAGCCTTTATGGCCAGGATGGGGTCCATTCCCCGGTAAATGGCGGGATTGGAACTGAAAAACTATCAGATCAAACCGCAGCTATCATTATCAGTATACCATTAAATGCGGATGATGTTCTCACAGTAGATGCGGGGATATCTGCTTATACATCTGCATCTTCAAGTAATGTTAATCCATTTATGAATTCAACATCGACTCCATTGAAAAGTCTTTCCTGGGGGATCAAAGGGCTTGTTGCCAGCGGGGCTTCAGGTGGGGGTGGTGGCGGAGGTGGCGGAGGCAATACTGGTGGAGGCGGTGGTCCGGTTCCAATTCAAAATGCCGTAAACCCGGTCGGAACTCCATGGCTAGCCTCAACGGGCGCCTCACACGCCGAAAAATTGAAATCCCTCAGTACCACCTATAGTCACAGCTCTGATGACCGTAATCTTATCTGGGGATCTAACATTTCATTGTCAAGTGAATTTACCTATTCCTCTTTTGGTTTTGGGGGGAACGTTACAAAATTGTATAATGAAAAGAATACCGAAATTGGGTTGAAAGGCTCGGTTTTCCTTGATCAATGGCGACGCATCTATCCCACCGAACTAAAGGAATATCAGCTGATCGGAGATGGTTTTCAGTATCTTGGGTATTTTGCAGGGGTAAACATACTTGATCAGTCAGGAAAGACAATCACGTCGACAGATTATCTTCCAAGTGGATTTAAACCATGGGCAAATGCCGGAAGAAATTCGTATTCTATGTCATTCTATGTTTCTCAAATCGTATCAAAAAAGTTCCAGGCTGCCCTCTTTTTTGATCTTGTTCTTCAGCAGGGTATGCTTTCAACACCCTACCATAGGATCTATTTTGCCGATAAACCCCACTATTATATTGGAACTGCCAGTGATATAGCGCATTATACTTCATCTGCCAACACAGGAGTTTACCAGTTAGCAGATGCAATTGAAACATTACCAAATACCCGGTTCAAGATTCCTCTTGGAATACGGATGAATTACTTTATTAATGAAATGTTTGTTTTCAGGAGCTATTACAGATATTATTATGATGACTGGGGATTACAGGCTCACACCGTGAATCTTGATTTGCCGGTTAAGCTGAGCAAGGCCTTCACCTTCACACCTTCATTCCGTTTCTATTCACAAGGTCAGGTAAATTATTTTGGTCCTTACTTAAGTCACTTATCCACAGAGAAATATTTCACATCAGATTATGACTTGTCAAAGTTTGTAAGCAAGCAATACAGCGTTGCATTAGGTTACACCGATATCTTTACCCAGTTTAAAATCAGATCTTTGGCGCTGAAGAGTGTAAACCTGAAGTATAGTCACTATGACAGAAGTGACGGTCTTACAGCCAATATCGTATCACTTGGGGTGAAATTCGTTGATGGAAATTAGCTTTTATGATCTATGATGTTTAGTATTATGATGTAAATATAGAT
>CAIOOC010000065.1 GCA_903859795.1 uncultured Bacteroidia bacterium | reverse complement strand
TTGCATATCCTACAAATATCATCAGTGCTCTGCACCTCTTCACGGTGGCAACTAAATTTCTGCAAATCGCTGTTTATTAGATATAAATTAAATTTTACACCATTCCCCACAACTTTTTCAACTGATCGATTATGACTCCATTATGCTTGATTTACACATACCCTCAGCAACTTACTAATAAATCAGAATGATACTCCGAAAGCCGGATAATTTGCATAATTGTAACAAGGCTAACGAGAGACATATTTTTGGAATCAGGTTTAAGAATATTGGATAGCTGAATTATATCATTTATTAGTTGATAACCCATTAATTACCTGCATTGGGTTTACGCTTGTTTCTAAAATGATTACACCTGTTTTTAATTGGTAGGCATCTGCCAAATCAACCGTAAATAATTGAAATACAACTTCTGATACTCAACATTATTGATGAAATTTGTTGTTTAATAGTGTATTCGGATATTGCCTCATTGTGTGATTTCACCACTCTTTTATATGAACCTTAAAATCATTAGGATAGCATGATGTATTTATTTTTTGATACTGAAACTACCGGATTACCAAGAATTTGGGGAGCACCTGTAACGGATCTGGAAAATTGGCCCCGGCTTGTTCAGTTAGCTTATTTGCTTTACGACGAGAATGGGAATAAAATTTCAGCGGTAAATCATATTGTCAAACCCGAAAATTTTGTTATTCCATCCGAGGCATCCCGTTATCACGGAATTACAACGGAAAGAGCAAACCTTGCAGGGATCTCTGTTTTGACAGTATTAAATGAATTTCAAACCTTTATTGACCGGGCAGAATGTCTGGTTGCACACAACATGAACTTTGACGAGAAAATTATAGGTGCCGAATTTTTACGTAATCATTTACCCGACAGTTTAGCCGCGAAAAGGAAAATCTGCACGATGCAAATGACGACTAATTTTTGTGCCATTGAAGGGCCGTTTGGCTATAGGTGGCCTCGACTTTGTGAACTTTTTTATAAGCTTTTTGGAACAGGTTTTATTGAGGGCCAAAGTGCAGTTTCGGACATTGAGGCAACCGCAAAATGTTTCTGGGAGCTCAAACGACTCGGACAGATCTGATCGAACAGAATTTTAAACAAAAAAATTAAAATTCCCCATTTTAATTTTAAAATTTTGTATCTTAGGATATCTGATTTAGTTCTGAATTATTGCATGTGATGAAACAGCTTTTCCCTTCAGAAATTATTCATAACAGCGCAGAAAACTATTTTACTCAGCAGCACTCCACAGGTAGGACAATCTATATTATTCTGGTCCTGATGTTAGTGACCTTTTTACTCTCCCTTCCCATAATCACCATTGACATTACAACACAAAGCAGTTCAGTAATTTAAATATACCACCATGGAAGCAAAAATTTTAAGAAAAACCGGAATACTTGGTCTTTGGACACTTGGGTTTTTATTGATTATCAGCATCGTAGTTCCTGTTTCGGATGCGATTTTTCACTGGGCCAGACCTGAGGGTGCAATGTACACTTTTGGCTATGCATTAGGTCACCTGGCTGCAAGTATTGTGAATCTTTTCTAGGTTTTTATGATTTAATTTTAAAGCCATGAAAAAACTCATCTTTCTTTTCTGCTTTACAACGGCTCTCTCAGCTAAGACCTATGCTGCAAACGAAGATCTAGTAAATTTAGGACTAGTCTCCCAGCTTGTGGAACTGAAATATGTTTCGGAAGCATCGTCGGCAAAGATCATTACAGATACTGCCAGGACAAAGCAGCAAAAGGATTCGGCCCTGGCAAATTATAATGAAGTAAGAATCCGAATCGACCGGATTATTTACCAAATGATTGCAGATATGAGAGAGCGGAATTCAGTTAAGATTTACATGCGGTTGAATAAATATTATTCGACACACTCACTCTCGGAAACCGAAGGTTCAAAAGAGAATATCAAATCGTATGTTTTAGCTTTCAGGGAGTTATATTCGACCTATAAAAGAAATATCAATCGCGATGAATCTAAACTTCTTAAGGAATTAATTACACCGGCCATTGTACTTTCTATCGTTGATACCGGCTGGACTATTCTTAAAGGAGTTAAAGAGAGGCAAGGGAAAAAAGTGGATGGAATTTCTGAAATGCTTGACAACCTGCGGCTAAATCCGCCACCGGATCTCGCAAAAGCTAAAAAATAGAATATCTGGAAAATTATTTTAGTCAACATCAAGATGATTCCTAATATGATTCTTCAGACGATGCCAAAATAATTTTTGGAATAACAATCGCCCGTCTTCATCCTATTATGGTTACACTTGATGCTGAGAGTCCCGCAAACCTTATAGGGTACAAGTAAAAATTTACCAAACATATACAATCAAACATCTAAACACTTGTATTTAAATTTTTCGTATATTTAATAAATTGATATTTTTTAAAACAGAACCAGGAAAACAATTTATTAATTACTTAAATTATTTGTTATGGCAAGTACTTCGGAGACAGGCCATTCAAAAAATGTGGCCAACATGGATGCTCTCGCATCATTCACCCTGGGTTATGGACCCGTTTATAACCCAACCAAAACTTCACTTAAATCTGATGCGCTGATCGGTATCTCGGCAGATGCCAAAAAAGCAATCACAGATGTAAATCTCACGCTGCCACTGTACAGTAACGCAGTAGCCGCGCGGGAACAAGCATTTCTGCCGCTAAGTAAACTGGTGACCCGCATATTAAGCGCCCTGAAGGCTACTGACACTGCCTCACAGGTTATCGATAATGCGAAAACACTAATACGTAAAATTACCGGACAGCGCGCAACACCAAAGAAAACCATTCAGGAGAAAAAGGTACTTCAGGATGCCGGTCAGCAGGTTAATGAAATATCGGCATACCAGATGAGTTACAACAGCAGGCTCGAAAACCTCGACAAACTGATCAGTTTATTGGCCACAGTGCCATCGTACAGTCCCAACGAAAAAGAGCTTTCTATAGAATTTCTGACCCTACTTTGTAATGAGCTTAAAACAAAAAATGGTGCCGTTATAAATACCACAATTCCCCTAAGCAAGGCACGGCTGGTTCGAAATAATATCCTCTACAGGGAGGACACCGGTCTTGTCGATACAGCAATGGATGCCAAATCATATATTAAATCGGTGTTCGGAGCTTCAAGTCCTGAATACAAACTGGTATCACGCCTGACATTCACAAATTACCTGGCCTGAAACCGCTTTGGGAATAATAACCAAAATATTATAAAAATTAGGCATTGCTTCGTTTGTCATTTTGGTGTTCGTTTGCCGGGGCAGTCACATTTGACTGTCCCGGTTTTTTTATTTGTGCGGACCTGAGTTTACTTATTAGTCACCCCAAAATACATTAAAGTCACCCCAAAATGCTTGGTGCCATCCAAGGTTTGCTTTCTGCGAACTTAATTTCTGCCATAGAGACCAAGGATTTGCTTTCCCGGGTCCAAAATTTACTTTACAGGGATCGCAGACTATTTATTGTCATCCGGGAAATTCGATCACTCAACCACGATTTATCATTGGCCTGTCGGGTTTTGCTTTTTTGGATCCGAAAAATGCTTTTTGCCTCTGCCGGATCTGACTTATGACTTTAAAAAATCCGTAATCAACCCCTTACATTGAAATGTTTAAACTGCTGATCCACTGCTACACAGATGGGGAGAAATAAATTTCTTATCAACTATTGCATTAGTTATTTGGAATTATTATAAATTGCGAAGGTTTAAATAAACTTTCGGCAATGACAACACAAAACAGAAACCGGGTCGAATCGATTGACCTACTCAAAGGACTAGTCATGGTAATTATGGCGCTTGACCATATACGCGATTATTTTCACTCTTCTGCATTTCATTTTGACCCTACTGATCCAACCCAAACCACCTTGATCGTTTTCTTTACACGCTGGATAACCCATTTCTGTGCGCCGGCATTCAGCTTTCTTGCAGGTCTTTCCGTTTTTATGATGAGCCGTAGGAAAAGTACCGGTGAGTTATCCAAATTCCTGATAACACGGGGGCTTTGGCTGATCTTTATCGATATTACCGTTGTAAGTTTTGCCTGGTATTTCGATCCGTATTTCAGAACATTAGACCTTTTTGTGATCTGGTGTCTCGGAGTCAGTATGATCACCCTGGCTGGTCTGATTCACCTTCCACGAAAAGCGATTTTGCTTTTTAGTCTTATCCTCATTTTTGGGCATAACCTGCTTGACAACATTCACTATCCGGGAAGCATGCTGTGGTCGGTGCTCCATGAGTTTTCTATCTTTAAATTGTCAGCAAATACTCAGCTCTATACCGGTTACCCGCTTATCCCATGGATTGCAGTAATGGCACTTGGTTATTATTTTGGTACGCTATACGACAGCTCTTTTGATCCTGCGAAGCGGAGGAAAATATTAAATACAGTGGGAATTGCAGCATTGTTGGCGTTCATTATCCTCAGGGGGATAAATTTATATGGTGATCCTTTGGGTTGGAAACAATATGAAACGTTCTCCAAATCACTGATTTCGTTTATGAATCCGTTAAAATATCCGCCGTCACTGATGTATTTGCTTATGACACTGGGAGGGGTTTTTCTTTTTCTGGCAAATTCCGAGAGACTTAAAGGGGGTA
>CAIOOC010000064.1 GCA_903859795.1 uncultured Bacteroidia bacterium | reverse complement strand
TAGTGCATTTGATGTGTTTTGAATACAAAACCTAACTTGGACACTGTTGCTTTTACTTATTATCGGTTAATGATCCCTTAGCATTCTTCTCGTCATTATTCTGTGGGTTAATTTTTATCAGCGCAGAAGGTAATTCTGAACATCCAACAATATTGATTGGAATACCCATATCTGCACTAATTTCCCGAAGCCTGTCGTAGGATACCTTTTTATTATCAGTTTTCAAAAAGAGTTCAAGCTCTTCTTGAAACTTTTCTGTTACCATTTTCATAGTTACTCCAGCTTTAATATCTGCATTAGTTTGTATTATCTTGCTTTCCAGAAATGATTCAAGCATATCCGAAGCTATTTGAATTCGACTTCCATCAATGGAAATTGAAGCTAAACCACCTTTTTCCTTTATCAGAAAATTGCTACCTGATGTTTGACTGTTTGTTTTATAATCCAGGCAACCAGGGTTCCCCGATCTAAAATCAATGTTAACCGCGGCACAACTTTTTGTGCTGAAAAAACAGATTACGGGTCGGTTTGCAGGTTTGAAGCAATACACACATCTGCAATAGGAATTGCTGTTAAACATTATAAAAGCAACTATAAGAAAATTCGAACTACTTTTTTTAAGCTTCGTTACAAAAGTCAGATACATTGTTCTCATTTTTTTGATTAAGATTATTATTAAATTATTATCTCGCCGTTTCTGATTGTGATTGAAGTTTTATTCTTAAGTTGTTTCAGAGATGATTTTAGGTTTTCTATCTTGTCAACAGGAACATTTGGATCGTTCTCAAGGTCGGAAATTGCGTCATCAATAGATTCGTACTCTATATCACGATCATCATCCGCACCTTTTTTGATAATTAATAGCGGAGCATTTTTTACGCGTTTCCTGTTGAATAAATCCATCACTTTTTTTACCACTTTCATCGGTCATAGTTCAACTATTGATCAAATCTATATATGGAATCTAATTGATACAATAGTGAATAAGCCTTCGGTAGGAAATGCTATACAAACGGCGGGTATGAATAATTTAACGGAGAGGAGGAGAAAAATGTTACTCCTGTTTCCTGATCTTGTAGAGTGGTAATGGAAGCGAAATGATTACTTCTGTTCCATGCGAGAAAGTGCTGCGGTTACTGAGGTCTTCAAGCATTATTAGGGTTGGGAGCTCCATTTTCTTACTTAATAACCTGAGGCGTTCTTCTATAATTTGTATTCCCTTCGATATATGATCCTCTTTCCGATGCTTCCTTGATTCCTTAATTCCTATCCCGTTGTCAGTAACCTTTATGATCAGTGATCTGTTTGGAATCGAGTCAACATCAATGTCCTGAAATGAAAAAGAAATTGTCACCAGGCCCTTACTTCCTGAATTAATGATGCCGTGCCAGAGCGTATTTTCCACAAAAGGCTGGATGATCATATTTGGAATAAGAACCCTCTCACTGTCGACATTATTTGCCACGAACAGCTCATAAGAGAAACTTTCCTGAAATCTAAGTTTCTCAAGATCAAGATATAGTTTTAGGCGGCTGATTTCCTCTGATAAAGGAATAAATCCTTCTCCCGCAGTTTCGAGATTTTTCCGTATAAGCTTGGCCATCATTGCAATATAATTATTGGCCTCTTCGTTTCTGCCTGAATTAATCAGATATTGTACCGAGTTTAGAGAATTAAAGATAAAATGTGGATTCATCATGGCAGAGAGTGCCTGATGCTTCAACTCATTAATCCGGTCCGACAATTCCAACTCTTCCACATTCTTTTTGTTCTTGACACGCAGCCGCCATTTTATAAAAAAACCACCCATCAGGATTATAGACAATATTCTCGATATTTTAAACCATAAAGTTTCAAAGTACCGCGGTTTAATCTCGAATACCAGATTACACGGTTTACCCCACGAACTATTCTGTGATTTAGCAAGGATCTGTAACGTATACCTGCCCTTCTCGAGTGAAACAAAATCGAGGAAATCATTTGTTGTCTCTGCCCATATTCCGTTTAATTGATACTTGTATTTAACCGAACCCGGAGAGGATAAGCTAATAGCCCCGAATTTCAGATAAACGTTATGCTGTTCAGGTTCGAAAAGCAGTTTCGTAAAACTGGTATATACCGAGTCCCCTGCCCTGATGTTTTCAAGTCTGACATCCATAGCAGCAGGAATATACTGATCAAACAAAGTGACGTCGAGAATAGAAATTCCATTACCTGTTCCGATAAACAGTTCATTTTTTACCTTATCATAAAATAAAGAGTAAACTTCGTCGGAAGGAAGTCCGGTTTGCCTGTCAATAAGCTTAACTGAATCACCACTCATCAGATAAAGACCTTTCATATTTCCCACCCACATCCGCTTCCTGCTATCGGACACTATTGCAGTAGCCGATGACAAATCATGTCCTCCCAGTTTAATATATGTTTTTGCAGAATCATTCCAAAGGTTTATCCGTGCAATTCCTTTTTCCCCGGCGAACCAAACATTAGAATCTTCATCCTCGAAAATTGAATTTATCCTGGAATTCAGAACACGATTTGCCGGGAAGAAGGTTCTTTTCCAATTACTCAACTGGTCTGACACATTTGTGATTTTACATAATCCATTCCCGGATCCTATCCAAACGTTCTTTCGTGTATCCTCAAAAATATCGTTAATCCGGTTAATATCAGAGTTATTCCCAAAAATAAAGTAACGACTTGACGTGGCTTTTCCTGCCAATACCCTTTTTTGAATAGTAATGAAATTTCCCCCTGCCCCATATAGATTCAAACCCCCGCTTGTCAGACAAAATGAAGGACCATTGAAGAGGTGCAAATTCATTCCTTTGTAAGTAATTTGCCTGACTTCATTATCTCCAAAGGCGCCGCAGACGTAGAAATCATTCTCAATATTTTTTATGCGGTAAATGTATTCAGTCAGCGTTTTGTGTGAGTTGGTTTTGATCATTTCAAAATTCCCTTTTTCAAGTACATTTATACCATTAAATGTTCCTGCAAGTAATTTTCCTGACTTATCCTTTACAATAGAATAAACGTTATTGTTACTCATTCCGTCTCTTTCACTGTAACTTTTGAGGTAGAGATTATTGAGGCAATATACTCCTTTCCCGAATGTGCTGAGCCATATATCTCCCTCATTATCTTCGAGGTAACTATTAACAAGAGTATTTTGGAGACCCATTGTAATTCCAATATCCAGAATCCGGTCAGAACCAAACGGAATCATAAAGAACCCCTTATTCATAATTGAAAACCAGATATTTTTATTTTTGTCTCTCAATAAGGCAATAACATCACTGTTTTCGGAACCCGACTGTATTTTATAGCTTCTGACAACACAGTTATTATCTATCAGATAGATGATTCCTCGGGATCCCACATAGTAACTGTTTCCCTCGCCAGGAGTCAGACAATAAAGCGTTGTGTCAGGTAACCCAACAATTTGCTTTCTATCCAACTTTTCGTTTCTGAAACTAAACAAACCGGTAGGAGTTAAGGCAACCAGTTCCCCGTTTGGCAAGACTTCAAGTTTATTGATATTGCCGGGAGCGGTACTGAAAGAATTAGTAACAAGTACGGAAGACTTTTCTTCTGTGATCGTGTTTATTGCCCCCCAACTGCGGTATGCATACAATTTCTGGTTCCCCTCCTTCGAAGTCGAACGTAATAAATAGGAAACAGCAAAGCTTTTTCCATTTATCTGACTGCAATAGCTTGTGATACGGCCATTCCGGATAAGATTTATCCCTTTTTCATAATTTGCAACGTATAACTCACCGTTTTTCCCTTCCAGGAGCGATATAATCGAATTGGAATTAAGGCCGTCGGTCGTTCTGAAGGTTGCAAAATGTTTCCCGTCAAACTTGCTTATTCCGTTTATAGTGGCAAACCACATTAATCCGTTCCTATCCTGCAGGATATCGTAAATTGTTGAGGAGGCTAGTCCGTCAGATGAGGTATAGTGATAATATGAAGGAGTTTGGGAATAAGCAATGTTGCAATTAACAAAACCTAAAACAACAATCAATAATGCATTTTTCAGCATAGTCAGATTGTTTTAAGCACTTCTTTTATTTTCAGCAGAAATTCAGGCGTTTTTCGGCGTGATAACTCCACCTTACTTCCATCGGTCATCGTGATAAAATTTCCACTCAGACTTGAATATTCCCTGATATATTTTAAATTAATCAAGTGTGACTTATGAATTCTGAAGAACCTGTCTTTTGGAAGCGCATCCTCAAAATCCTTCAGAGTATGCGATACAAATTTATTCTTTCCTCCATTAACAACCACTTTGGTATAGCATCCATCTGCTTCAAGGCGTATTAAATCGTCAAAATCCAACAGATCAAATCCATGGGTCGCAGGAATAACTACCTTATCAATTTCATTGACTCTTGTTTCTTTTGCTTTCTTATTCTTAAGGCAAAGAAGATTTTTAACTGTGAGTTTAAGCTCCTTAATATTTATAGGTTTAAGGATATAATCTGTCGCGCCAACTTTCACTGCATTAATCCCAAACTCCTCATGAGCACTCACAAATACTACCATAAAGTTTCTGTCCCCGAATTCATCCAAAAAATCAAAACCATCGAGTACGGGCATATTAATATCCAAAAATACCACATCCGGTTGACAATTATTAACTAATTCGATAGCCTTAACAACACTTTCAACACATCCGAGAATCTCAACCTCATTACAATAATTTTCGATGATCATCTTTAGGTTCTCTCTTCCATAAAGTTCATCATCAACAATGATTGCAGTTAATTTGGTGAACATATTTTGTGAATTCATGTTTCGGGAGGTTTATTTTCCGGTTTTCCTAATAGACCTTTCCTATTTGACACGCTGATTTATCCCGGTAGTTGATTTATCAAATGTAATTTAATTTTTCATATAATATGTTTCCGGCTGTTTGTACAGAGGAACGGGTCAAAAACTTTTCATTTTTGACCCGCTAATTGATTTAAATCTAATGATGTATCAATATAATTGAAAATCTTGTTTTATTTTTTTGGTTTCACCCTCTCTTTTATCGCTGCCGATTGTTTTTCAAGTTCAGGCAAAAGTTAGCTTCGTGGCTTAAATTTCGTTCCAGCTCCCGTAATTGTCTTCCAGCCAATGTTCTTATTTTCTGCTTTAACATCATTAATATATTCATATAACTTATTTAACATCAACCACTTTTATTTTTTCAATCTCTTCCAACTGCTCCAATCTGTCACAAATTTCTCGTAAGTGTTTATCTAATGATTCACTGATTTTAAGAATTGAATCATCAAAAACTTTCTCTATATCTTCAATTTGTTCTTTAGTAATATTCATGGTTTATCTTTTTTCAGTAATATCCTTGAGCATTTCCATGAAAGGATTTTCTTTTTCTTCGGTCGTTTCTTTTTTAGTCTTTCTTGATTTAGGACTTAAGTAAAGTGAATCGATCAGTTTAAATAATTGTTTTTGGCTTTCAAGTAAGTTTCTAAATGAGGGATTTACTATTTTTCTGATTTTACCATTTGAATCAGTTTGGTTTAGTACTTGTCCTTCCTTTTTAACTTCTTTTACTGATTGTTGATATTGTGAATAGGTGTGTTCTAAAAGAACTAACGTAATTTCATCCTTTGGTGTATAGATTGTCTCATCGATTAAGTATTTCCGAATATCAGTGATCAGTTTGGATTTCATTTAGATTTTAATTTTTTTATTTAATCTTCACTAAGACAGAATGTCATAGTGAACAAAAATTAGTGATGCCCTACATACTATAGTGAAATACAGGCTAAATGGCTGACATTATTTACATAATATTAGCGTTTTAGAAAAAAAAGTTTCTAAATTTTCATTTCATACAAGGGGTTTCAGCGAGAGGTTTCGCGTCAGACGCCAATTGTTTGAGGTAGGGGCGCTATTAGTCAAAGAGTTAGACCATTTTGCGATCTAACTCTTTGACTGATCATATTAGAATGATCATCGCACCTTAATCTTATATAGTTAAGATCTTAAGCACGAGTTCTTTATATTTTATAGAGTATTGTTTAGTATTTATCTTACAACAAAGTGAAAGCCGTGAGACTTGTTGTAAGATAAGCCTATTTGTAGTAAGATAATTGTTATATTGATTTGATAGTTAGTTAGTTGTGTGTGAGTGACACAAGCTGCGCTACACCCCGATTTGCCAGTTGAAATTACTTAACAAATTTAACTTATTTTATTCAAATCAAAGCAAATATCAGCTTTATTGTGATTCGTTATTTCGTATATTTATACTAATTATTAAAATATTCAAAAATGAGACACGAAATTTCAAGCCAGTCATTTAGTGAATTGGCAGATGCAGAGGAACATGATTTATTTCATTTGCTAAAAACAGCCGATAGCAT
>CAIOOC010000063.1 GCA_903859795.1 uncultured Bacteroidia bacterium | reverse complement strand
GTTCCATCGGTTAAAAATTGTCTTCTATTGCAGAACCGGGTTTTCAGTGGTTTTTCTAACGGAGTTTCGCTCTATTTCCTGACAAATTCAGTTAAAATTCCATGCTAAGTTAGCTCTGACACTTGCGCGTACATTTTATTCACGAAAGGATTTTCCCGGCATATCCTCATTCGCTATGTTCTATCCGGTATTCCAGTTCCTCCTTGCCTGCCTCTAATTATCAAGCTGTTCACTTGCATATAATTTTTAAAATTAAATTTTTGTATCATGAAAACAGCTTCAAAAAACTCCGCAAAAACCAATGTAGAAAACCCTGAACTTCATTTTCATTTCAAATGGAATCCCACCTCCGATTCAGCCAGTCTCAATGCATGGGAGGAAGAAAACGCAGAAAACCGCAACATGCTAAACAAAAAAAGCCTCGAAAGGGGCTTTCTTTGTGGTCGGTAATATTTTTCAGTAGAAATCACTTACTCCTGACCATAAATCCAATTGGCATTAAAATTTATTATTACAAAAATCAAAAACTGCAATTTCAAAATCTATTTTGTTATGCTGTTTAAACTTTAAACTTTACCTTAGCAAACTTATTGTTAAAAGAACCTGACTAAATAATGGCAAAGCAAGTAAAAGGTAAAAGCATGGAAGAGACCTTGTGGGAATCGGCCAATAAATTAAGAGGAAGCGTTGAATCAGCTGAATATAAACATGTTGTGTTGGGGTTGATATTTCTGAAGTTTGCCAGTGATAAGTTTGAAGAACACCGCAAAAAGCTCATTGCAAAAGGGCAGGAAAAATACATTGAAATGCCTGAGTTCTATAACCAGAACAATGTATTTTTCCTCGATGAATTTTCCCGCTGGTCGTACATCATCAAAAACTCCAAGCAAAATGACATTGCGTTAAAGATCGACACCGCACTTCACAATATTGAGAAAAACAACAAAGCGTTAAAAGGTGCACTGCCCGACAATTACTTTTCGCGATTGGGATTAGACATTACTAAACTCTCTTCACTACTCGATACAATTAACGAAATTGACACCATAAAGGACAAGGCCCAGGATATAGTTGGCCGTGTATACGAATATTTCCTCTCCAAATTTGCATTGGCCGAAGGGAAAGGCAAAGGAGAATTCTACACGCCCAAAAGCATTGTAAACCTGATTGCCGAAATGATTGAACCATACAGTGGTATTATCTACGACCCTGCCTGTGGCTCCGGTGGAATGTTTGTGCAATCCATCAAGTTTATTCAGGCGCACCATGGAAACACCAAAAATGTTTCGATTTACGGACAGGAATACACCAATACCACATACAGGCTGGCCAAAATGAACCTGGCCATTCGCGGTATTTCGGGTAATTTGGGAGAAAAAGCTGCCGATACTTTTGGCGACGACCAGCACAAAGACCTGAAGGCCGATTACATTATGGCCAACCCACCGTTTAACCAGAAAGACTGGCGTACCGAAAACGAATTGAAAGACGACCCGCGCTGGCGTGGTTACGACGTGCCGCCCAAAAGCAACGCCAATTACGGCTGGATACTCAATATGGTTTCGAAACTTTCTGAAAACGGAGTGGCAGGATTTATCCTGGCAAATGGTGCTTTAAGTGGTGGCGGTGATGAATATAAAATTCGCCGTAAACTTATTGAAAACAATTTGGTAGAAGCCATTTTGGTATTGCCACAAGATATGTTTTACACGACCAATATTAGTGTAACAGTCTGGATTCTTAATAAAAACAAGAAAGTACAGAGACGAAGCATTGGCGATGAAGAACGTCATTACCGCAACCGGGAAACGGAAATACTCTTTATGGACTTACGACAGATTGGCGAACCTTTCGAAAAGAAGTTTATTCAATTCAGTGGGCCGCAAATTAAAGACATTGCAAATACCTACCACACCTGGCAACAAGATAACACCAAATACAAAGATATTCCGGAATATTGCTACTCAGCATCATTTGATGAAGTAGTCAAAAAAGATTTCTCGCTGGTACCCAGCAAATACATTGAGTTTGTAAACCGAGACGAAAACATTGACTTCGATGATAAAATGAAGGCGCTCCAATCGGAGTTTGCCGATTTGCTGAATGCTGAAGAAAAGTCGAAAAAGGATTTGCTGAATGTGTTCTCTGAATTGGGTTACGATATCAAGCTTTAATTCTGCAAGATATGGGACGCATGTTATCAAACGCAAGGCTACTTGACAAATTACTCACAGGGGAATATTTACCAATTCTGAATTTAGTAAAGAACGATCCTGATTTGTCGATTGAGATGCGGATAAAGAATCAGCCTAAAGTCTATTATAATAAATCGTTACTTCTGACTTTGTTCCCAAATCGGAAACCGGAATTGCTAGCAGTCGGCTATTGGAAGGAGGATATTCAACCTATTTTAGATATTAATTTTCCTGAATCGTATTTTGATCAAGCCAAGAAATTGGTAGAAAAACACATTGATGTTAAGAAAAATATAGAGTTTACGATCCAGCAAAAAATTTCCAGGGATAACAATTCTCTTCGGAATCAATTTTTGGTAATTGACATGGAATACCAGTTTGCTCAGGAAAAGGTAAAGAATAGAACGAGTGGAAAAACTCGCTTTGATTTGGTAGCACTTGATTTAAAACTCAATAAGATCATGCTACTCGAACTGAAACAAGGTTTGGGTTCGTTGTCAGGTAATGCTGGTATTGATGACCATTTTCTGAGGTATCAGGAACATATTATACACCAGCAATTCCAATCTGCATTACGGGAGGATGTAAAAGGAATCATTTCGTCAAAAAATCAGCTGGGACTTTGGCAATTTAATGCCAGTGATCTGGTACTCCAAGTCGATCAGGCTGAAACTGATTATGGCTATGTCTTTGCTGCTCATTCGACGGCAGAATTAATTTTATACAAGCAGCAATATGGTAAAAAATACACAACGCTGTACTTGGATGCCCAGGCAGATAACTATATCTTAAACGATGACATATAAAGAATTAGAACGAAAATCGCAGGTTCAAAAACTTCGTTATAAGCATCCTGAAATATACAATCAGGATAAAGGAGGTGGAAGATTCGATGAATATGAATCGTTGTCTTTTGTTTTGTTGGATGGACTAAATAACCTGTATCCAAAGATTCAATCGCAGGTAATTCCTTACTTCCAAGAAAATGAAATTGCCTGGTGGGGGTATGATGATAAAGTTCCTACCGGACACATGCTTTCTTCTCAAATCCAATGCCTCAATTTTCTGTTTGCTCTTCGGAGCGATAAGTCCGCAGTACTCAAATTGGCACAACTATTTGATGCGGAAATTGATGATATACTTCCTCCCATTGGCGACAAAGATTCGGGATATATTGCATTCGAGTTTATATATGAAAATGCCAAATTGTTGAATGAAAATGACTACGGTGCAAAGCGAGGAGCATATTGTACTTCAATAGATGCATTTATAATTGCCAAACGTAAAGATGAAAAAGTTCTTTTACCTATTGAATGGAAATACACTGAAAGTTATTTGGAAGGCCTTAACAAAGCATTAGAGCCAAGGAAAGGAAAAACACGCCAAGAGAGGTACAATCAGTTAATCAGAAACTCACCTCAACTAAAAAGCTTCGATGATTTGGTACATTCTTGTTATTTTTTTGAACCATTCTATGAGTTAATGCGACAAACACTTATGGTGGAACAAATGGTTAATTCCGGAATTGCAAACGATTTCCTTCATATTCTGGTTGTACCTTCCGAAAATAAAGATTTGCTGGGTAACAATTATACATTCACAAACGACGATTTACAAACAACGTGGCGCAACTGCCTCTCCGATCAATCTAAATTCGAAGTTATCGACAGCAAGCAAATCCGGCAAGTGATTGAGAATTTGCCTGACTATTCAAAACAGATCG
>CAIOOC010000062.1 GCA_903859795.1 uncultured Bacteroidia bacterium | reverse complement strand
GTTTAGTTTAACCTGATTTATTATCTCATCTGCGTTTTGCCAGGATTTATCTTTTGCTTCCGGATCAAGTTTATAAAGTCCGTGACCAATAAAAAGCTGAGTTCCATAACTGTTATGACTCCACCAATCGGAGATAATTTTATAATCGGCTATCTCTTTCCCGATTTCCCAGTATACCTGTGGTGTAACATAATCAATCCACTGATTTTGCTCCCATTTTACGATATCGGCAAAAAGATCGTCATAATTGGTTTGCCCCGCCTTGGTTTTCGATCCTGTAGGGTCTTTTTGTGCATTCCTCCAGACTCCAAATGGTGAAATTCCAAATTCAACCCATGGCTTAATTGACTTTATACTGTCGTGCAATTGCTGAATTATAATATCCACATTATGTCGGCGCCAATCGTCGCGCTGACCTTCAGAATATCCATTCGGAAAGTCTCTAAATGACTTATCATCAGGAAATTCAACCCCTGCAATCCGGTAAGGGTAAAAATAATCATCCATATGAACAGCATCAATATCATACCTTCGGACGATATCACTGACTATTTTGGCTACGTAATTGCGCGTTTGAGGCAAACCCGGATCAAATATCTTTGTCTTTCCATAAGTTATAAACCATTCAGGATGAACATTTGAGATATGTGCTGGTGAAGTGCGGTTACTGTTGACATCCGAGACTGCACGATAAGGATTTATCCAAACATGAAGATCGATCCCTCTTTTATGACATTCTGTACTCGCAAACTGAAGCGGATCATAGAATGGATCCGGACTCTTACCCTGTTTACCAGTTAGCCACTGTGACCAGGGCTCGAATTCTGAAGCGTAAAAAGCATCGGAAGCAGGTCGGATCTGAAAAACGACAGTGTTCATATTGTAAGATTTGCACAAATCAAGTAATTCCAGGAATTCCTTTTGCTGTTGATCCGTAGAAAGAGCTGAAGACGAAGGCCAGTCAATATTGGCAATAGTGGCAATCCAGACAGCTCTCATCTCACGTTTGGGATATCTTGCAGCCAGTAAATTCAATGTCAAGATCATTAAAACACAGGATCCGATTATTCTTTTCATATTCATTTATTTACGATGTATTAAATCTTAAGTGTGATGTATAGCCGGGTTTGAAACCCGACTGTACAGTCATTCTTCATTCAGCGGTCTTCTTTATACCATATTCCTTGTCAATTTTCAGGAATGGTATGATTGACAGGGTTGGAATTGCACAAATCATCACCCAAATAAAGAAGTGGTTATAACCCAGAAGATCCTGCAACCAACCTGCCGCCATCCCGGGAAGCATCATACCTAAAGCCATAAATCCGGTACAAATAGCATAATGTGCTGTTTTATGGTTGCCCTCTGCAAAGTAAATCATAAAGAGCATATAGGCAGTAAATCCAAATCCATATCCAAACAGTTCAACAGCCACAGCGATATTGATAAGAATTAAACTTTCCGGAGTGAACCACGACAAATACAAATAAGCAAGGTGGGGAAAGGTTATACACAAAGCCATAGGCCAGATCCAATATCTCAGTCCCTTGCGTGAGGCTGCAATACCTCCAATTATTCCTCCAATTGTCAAAGCAATAACACCAACTGTTCCATAAACCAATCCGACTTGTCCTGTAGTAAGTCCTAAACCACCAACTTCCCGCGAATCGAGAAGAAATGGTGGTGACATTTTGACAAGCATGGCTTCTCCCAAACGATAGAACAGCATAAATGAGATAGCAAGCAATGCATCTTTCTTTTGAAAAAACGACGAAAAGGTTCGTCCAAATTCACGAATAATCTCTTTTGAAGAATTTGTTCCAGTTGAATGATCTGACACTGGGTGTGGTAAAGCAAACCTGTGGTACATGAATATCAGTCCAAAAAATCCGGCGAGAATAAAGAATGTAATGCTCCATGCCAAAGGCAAATTGCCGGAAATCCCTTTAAATTCAGAGTTCACCTGCTCTTTGAGTTTATGATCAAGCTCGATAGCGACATAGGCAGGTTTGTCCCAGTTGTCAGCTGAAAAAACGAAACGTTCGCCGGAAATAATCGAAATACTCTTATCCCCTTCGGACATCCTGAAGTTCAACACTACTTTTTCTCCGGTTCCTGGTTTCTTAGTCAAACAGATGGCTACCAAACCAGCATTACCAACTTTTACTTTACTTCCCGATGTATCGTTACCTTTTTGGCCGAAATTAACTTTTATAAGATTCCCTAAAGGATATGAAACATGCTGAGTCCACCACGAATCAGTAACCTTTATACCTCGTTCACCTCCTGTTTCATCAATAGTTATAAAACCGTTCTTCAGGTTTTGATCCAGAGCAAAGGCTTTGATTTTATTAAGCGAATCAGAACTTATATTATCGACGTTAAGTGAAAGTTTTTTTGGAAATGCAACAAATGCCATTTCGGGGGTTTGAGGTACGGCAAAGTTCTGTGGTTGTAAGATCACGCTGGTACCCGCAGTTGTAGATGATTGAACACTAAAATGCACCGGTTCCAATCCTGTATAACTTTCCAGTGAACCGGCAATAATGATCAATAATCCCTGACCTGTAATCATCGCCAGCCTGTAAAAGGTGCTTCGAATACCTACAAAGAAAGACTGTTGTGAACTATCTAATGCCAACATGTAAAAACCGTCTGCAGCGATATCATGTGTGGCTGAGCTGAAAGCAATCAGCCAAAGTACAGCAAGAGTTGCCTTGAAGAAAAACGGCAATGGAATCAGAAATGCAACTCCGGCCATTCCGGCTCCAACGAATAGCTGCATTGTAATTATCCAATAATGTTTGGTTTTCAGCATATCAACAAACGGACTCCAGAAAGGCTTGATTACCCAAGGTAAATACAACCAACTTGTATATAAGCTGATATCGGCATTTGAAATACCTAGCCTCTTGTACATAATTACCACAACTGTCATTGCGACAACATAAGGAAGACCTTGTGCAAAATATAAAGTTGGGATCCATGTCCATGGAGTTCGGATCTTGCCTTGCCGGCTATTTTTACCCATTTTTAGTGTGTTAGTTTGCTTATTCCAAAATCAGCTGCCCGATATTTCAAATCCTGTCCGGAATTAGGGTTTAATGGTAACCTACTGAAGGAATATCCTTTTTTTATAAGTGTTTTAATAATCTGATCCAATGAATTGTACAATTTATCAACCCTGTCAGGATGGGTGCCTAAGTGAATTAAAACAATTGCTCCATTTAGATGCTCAGGATTATCCTGTTCGAACCGAAACAATTGTTCTGTCAACACCTTCGACGCCCTGTATTTTGGCATCTGCGGCGTTGTATAATCTGCATTAGTACCTACACCCGGCGTGAAATTAATTAATTGCATGTTACGATCACTACTCCATTTACTGATTTTAGTATTATACCACTCATATGGAGCAAGAAAGTAATTCACCTGCCCGGGACTTATCCCAAATTTTATTAGTTCACTAAGATTGCCAGTAATATCTTTGTCAAATTGCTCCTTTGTAATCAGCATCGAATCTTGCTTCTCCCAGGGTGCATAAAGCAAATGATGATCGGAATGAGGTCCTACATAATGGCCTCCGGCAATCATTCGTCCGATTACTTTTTCAAATTCCGGATTTCTTAAAAAGTTGCCAGTCAGGAAAAAAGAGCCTTTTACTTTATCCTTTGCCAAAGTCTTCAAAATATGATCAGCTCCGTCGCCAAATTCATCTGCAGAAAAAATCAGATAGATTGTTTTTTTATTTTTACCCAATCTTACCAGCGCTCCGTTTTCATCAATTGAATTCCCCTCCATTTTATGTTGACGCAGTCCATCCTTCTCAAGAGATGAAAGATAAAAACTCAGGCTGGCCGTCCCATCCATTGTTGGTTCGTTCGATGTATAATCACCCATATCGTCATGATAAACTGCAAGTCCGTGCTGAAAGGGAGCAAAATCATCTTTTTTATACAAGGTAACTTCAATATGGTTCTCAAAGATTTCACGATAAACAGGTCCGTCGACTAAGCCTCCAAAGGTTGGTTCACCCCTTAACCAGGTAATCGAAGAGTGTGGCCAATGCGGGAATATCCCTTTGGCAGGTAAACCACAAATCATGCTGGTTCCCCATGGATTGCATCCGAATAACCAGTCACGCAGCGCTGCCTCCATCTCGACATATCTCGGATCGGAAGTCGCTTCAAAGTACAGTCTAGCCTGTGTAACAGCTGCCACAGCCAGGTTATTTGAACACCAGATATAAGGAATTCCATTTAAAAAGGGATCGGACTTGCCCCGGTCATAGATCACTTTTAAACCGCTTTTCATAAACCCGGAAAAGGTTTTAGATGCCGGATTATCAGTATTTGCCTGGTTTGCATGGCCAATATTAATGAAAGGGTAATATTGATAATGACGTGCACCTCCCTTCTCCATCCAGGGTGTTACAGGTTCAAGCTGACCCCAGTAAACGGCTTGCTTTTGATACCAGGTATCTCCGGTAAGCCGGTAAAGTTCTGAGGCAGCAAGCTCAAGATCATCAACATAGTTATCTTCCTCATAAAAATATGGTGAAACAGTACAAGCCGTTTGTGTCACACCAAGATCAGTCAAACCGAAGGCAAAAGCCTGTTTCGCCTTATGAGCCAGAAGCTTACTGTATACAGAATCGGTTTTCTGAAATGTGACTGCTCCCAGTGCGAATGCTGCGCAAAACTTTCCTGCTGCAGATGAAACTCCCGTAGTACGGTTTTTGTATTTTGACAATCCCTGAGATTTACCTGTTACAAAATAGACAGGGCGATACAGACCATTACCGTAGGATGCCGTATCTTTATTCGGCAACCGAAATCCCTTATGGTCACGATCATCGGCAATCTGATTGTACATCTCAGTACTATCCGGATTCATTTTTATCAGCCAGTCTAATCCCCAACGAACCTCGTTTAGAATATCAGGCACTCCATCCGGACCCCGAAGACCCGACGCATTAAATTGGTCATCAAAGATTTCCGGGTTTTTTAAATATGCAAACAACATCTGATAAACAGCATTGGCTGAAGTGGTTACATATTGCAGATAATCAGTCGCATCGTGCCAACCGCCTTTGACATCGATTATTTTACCGGTTTTAAAAGGATGATCTACAATAAAGCCATCGTGAGTATGGCATGAATCGTTCAGATAAGGATTGAAGCCGCATCGTTGCTGACGCATGTAATTTAGAGTGTAATCGGCGGTGCCCTTGTAAACATCAGTAGAGATTCGAAATTCAGGAGACTCGGAATTACCAGCTTTTAAGAAATAACGCCCGGGTATCGTAAAACTCGAAAAATTAAGACGAGCCGCAGATTTCATCTCCCATTTAGATCCACTGTAAATCACGGGTGTATTTTTGAAGACAACATTTCCGGTCTCGGCATTAATCAGCTGAAATTCCCTTATATCACCTGATTCGTCAGAAATATAAACAGCCACTTTAACCGATTGAGGCAGGTATCCCAGCTGATTTATCCTGATCCAGGAAGAACCCCGGGATGTTATCACGAATAACAAAAGAAAAAATATTAAACTAATTCTAACTATCATACTGAATATCATTTGATTAATATGCCTTTCCTAAATTATGAATTAATCCTGCAGGATTAATGTGGAGATGGGTTTCAAACCCGTCTCTACATTAATTTCGAAATCAATACATCATTTTCAATTCAGCCCCCGGGAAATAATGGGCTAAAATCTTATCATAGGTATATCCCTTATCACCCATAACCGCAGCACCTATCTGGCACAATCCTACACCATGTCCCCATCCAGCACCGTGAAGGATAAATTGTGGTGCGTCGTCCTCGCCTTGCTTTTCAATAATAAACGCAGAACTATATAAATGTGTTTCGGATAATGATTTTCGAATCTCCAACTCCTTACCAATAATCATTGTTTGAAGGCTCCCGACAATCTTCAGTTTAATGATACGACCCGAAACTCCGCGCTTAACGGGTATCAGATCAATGATATCGCCAAAATCCAGGCCTGTCCTGCTTTTAACCAATTCACTAAGTTCTTTTTGTGTATAAACTACCTTCCAGCGAAAGAAATCATTCGTCTCCTGATCGTAATCGTTAAGTATTTGTTTAAGTACGTTTTTATCGGATGAATTACAGAATACCTCCGGTCTATCTCCAATCCAGTCCGCAGCTTCTCTCTCCAGGGTAAGATCCCGGTATAATTCTTTTGGGTAAGAATCGTTATCAACTACTCGTTGTAAATAAGGATGATTGACAGGCTCCCAGGCATTTTCAAATAATTCTGTAATTCCGCCACAGCATTTCGAAAATCGGGCATCACAAATCAACCCATTATATATCAAAACTTCACCACACGTTTTCTGGACAGATTGTTCAATTAATGGAGTTGTCGCACGGGTAATTCCCTGGTATCTTTGACAGTGATCATCGGCGCAAACATCAAAAAGATGATGATCCTCGCGGTCATACCATCGGATAAGTTCATTTTCGGTTCTAAAGGTTGTCGTGTATTTATGATTCTCATTCTGCAGACTTTTATTTTTCTGAGTCTGGGCTAGCAGCCAACTACGCGAAATGACTGCATGTGCTTTCAGAAATTCAATCGAAGAGGTTGCACTCATTTCTGAAGAGATAACACTCAACAGGTAATCTTCAATGCTTAATACATTAACCGCATGTATTTTTTCATCATCATGAATAAACTCAAGTGACCCTTTAAAAACCTCATTCTCCTTGCGCTCCCAATGAAAATTCAAACCAATAGTGACCTCGTGAATTACGAACCTGGCAGTTTCCGGATTTACCGGTGTTAGTCTAATGTAATCTCCAAAAATCCAACTCTTACCATTTGATTCTAAATGAATTCCGGATTCTGACTTTCCAAATTTACATAAACCATTAACAACCAGGGACCGATCTTCCGGCAGGAATCTACCTTCAAGAGTCACAAGAATCTCTTGACCGGCCATGATCCCAACCTTGATTACAGGAATCTCCATATCAGTCAGAAATTATGGCAACGTAAACTACAATTTGTTAATAAGTGTGAGAACTGATTGCGTATCAAAACACACCTGTTCAAAAATATCAATTACATCTTCTTCCGTTATTTTAATAAAGTCTTCTTCGCGCGGTGTAACCAGCAATCCCCCCATATCAACCGAAGCAGGACTCAATACAATCTGCCTTTCTCCGCTATCATAAAATTGACTTGGCCGATGTTCTGTTCTTGGAAAAATATGTACGGTCCATGTTTTCCGATCAAAAGAAGCGATTATATTCATCATCGGTTCAGGTTCGGCATGCTTTGCGATTTGCAGCTGATGATATATTTTATTAAAAACCAGGATCAGTTTGGATTGGTCATTACCAGTCAGGGTAATAATGCCCCGTTGATATTCCGGCCAGTGTGACACTTTAACTCCATCAATTGAGCGTACTTCCCGGCAACAAATCTCACTTGAAAAATCATTTTCAATCGGGATAAACCCCTTGATTCCAGCCTGGAAATGGAGATGATCAGGAGCTGAGGCGCCGCATTTTGGCCCATTATAATAAATAACAAACTTACTCAGATGAGATGCAAGGTCGAGCATCGTCTCAAAATTCTCGAAGATTCGCTGCGCAGTATGATTTACATTTGCAATTGTCAAATGCTCCGGAAATATTGGAAAGGGATTAACTAATATTGCATAATCAATACCATATGGGATCCAGCGTTGTTTAGCCGGAAGACTATTTCTACACAAAAAACAGGAACGTTCTTCAATTGATTGTTCATCCACTTTAGCGATTGAAGAAACGATACGTTCAGGATTATACTGAACATCAATATTAAAATCACCAAAATCGAAGGTTTTAACTTTTACATTGCGCAAACCTTCATAATTCCGGCCAACCAGATCCCATTCGGCAGTCTGTTCCTGGACTAATGCCCTTGCTTTTTCTGAAAAATCCATTTTAAGTTTTTCTACTTTACTGTATTAAAAATTGGTCAAATAACATTCACTCATTTTCTCTGATCATCTTTTGACGAGCCCACAGTTCAATCGTCCTTATTTTATCCTTATAATAATTATGGGCATTCACCTTTTCAATATCCAGAGAAGAATCGGAATTTTCGTCCCAGCGGCGACAAAGATACAACGGATTATAAATTCGCCCAATCTGAAAATAGCGACTTATTGATAATCCAAGTGAATAATCTTCACCATAACTCACATTTGGAACCTGAATATCCCTAATAACTGGCGTATAGAATGCTCTTGGGGCACCTAATCCATTAATTCTTAGTGCATTATTTCGTCCGTTTTCAGGAGTCCATTCCCGGTGATCGATCAGTCCGGGGGGAATAGCTTCCAGATTAAAGTTAACCATTTGGTATGTTCCTATTACCATGGCACAGTTTTGTTCGTAGAAGGTATCTACGATTGCCTGTAATACCTTGCTGTCAATATATAAATCATCACTATCGAGTTGAATAGCAAATTTTCCGCATACCGAATGATTGACAGCTTCATTCCAGCAGCCACCGATCCCAAGATCCTTACGATCAGGAATCAGATGTATAACACGCTCATCAGTATCAGCAAAAGACCTTATGAGTTCAGTCGTGCCATCGGTTGAATGATTATCGACAATGATCAGGTTAAAATCGAACTCAGTATCCTGACTCAATACAGATTTAATAGCATCGCTGATAGTTTTAGACCGATTCCGGACCGGGATAATGACTGAAGCTTCGATTTCGAAATCGTTTTCTGAAAAGATAATTTCCCTGAACCTGGGTGGAAGCCACGCCCCAACAGCCTTTAAATGGTTTGTGCAGGCATTCTCCATCTCCTCTTGTTTGAATCGGTTTTGAGGATCAACATAGTCAAACAGTTTTTCACCCGACTTACGTATATCCAATTCCAGCTCAGTATAAAGGAATTCGGGCAAATGAACAAGTTTGTGTTTTTGTGAAACTTTAAGCCGAAGATCATATAACCCTGCCAATTCAAATGGTTCATCCATACTTATAACGGCAGCTAATAAAGCATCAGTGCTATAAAGCAAAAGGGAACCAAAATCAAAGTCATCACGTAAACTACCTTCCTGGACCTCTATGACCGGATGAGGCATAACAATCCCGTTTTTCTGTTCAAAAAAATCGGAGTAAACCATGCCTGCACTGGTGTTCAATGATACCTGCATCATTCTGGATAAGGCATTCTGACCCAGATCAAAAGACAGGGTTTTGGTACAAATTAGGGTAAAACGAGTGGTAATTTTGGCTGCAAATTCCCGGATAGTTTTTGTAGAGAAGAAATTGTCACTTGCAATTCTTATGATATCATAACCATCGGTCATAAATTTCGGGTCACCAACAAGAATAATTTTAGAAATTACATCTGAAGCTCTCAACGTTTTAAGTGTCTTATCTATTTCCGTGCGACGGTCAACAGGCAGAACACAAGTAATCAAATCAAGCATAATTGATGTTTGTCTTTAATTTATTTAGATTCAAAAAATCGGAAAATTTGTTGCATCAGACCATTTCTTTCAGAACCATCAAGAATTGTTTCGAAAGGTAGTCCAAGGGAAACAACCCGGTAATTTCCTTTGTAAATAACACCGGCACTGACGTTATTCTCATTATACCGGAAAGCAGTTATGGCATTTACGCCAATCGGCTCAATACCATCCGGAGCCTCTACAGTATAAATTTCAGGATTATAATCCACATTAAAATTCCACTTTCCAACAATCCATTTGCGTGCAAAATCAGTAGCGTAAAAACTTCCACCTTTCGAAGCGTGTCCTGTACGCCATGTAAAATGAAGGATTCTTTTAGCAAAATCGGCTGTTAGAGAATCTTTTCGCTCGCCAAATTCAGATGCGATGTAGGCACCCGAAAGGAAAAGATTACTCCCATTTTTAGTTAACTCTGTAATCTTCGACTTAAATCCTGGAGTATAAATATTGTAATCACTTAATTCTGAATTCTTTAAAGTTGCAGTTGAACGTTCTTCCCCCAGAATAATATCAGTTGCAAAATAAGGCAAAAAATCCAATTCTGACTCACAAAAAACATCTCTACTCATTGAAACAAAAGAATAACCTGCTGACATAATTGCCGTACCATGAATATATGGATAATCAAAGCTGTTACCGGGTATTACTTTCCCTTCCATATTACCATAACTGGCTCCCCAACCCGGGCTGTCGTCATCAAGCCATTTGGAATTGCGGTCAAAATCGTATTGTTCACCGACAAAACTGATATCCTGGCGATCGGCAACCCCATGACCATTCCAGGATGCAACTCCTGCCAGTCCTCCGATATCGAATATTGAAGGCCCGGAAATACGATCAAATCCATTAACAATCAATACATTACCTTTACTCTTTGAATTTAAGCCAGCCGATAGAATCTCTCCCGGAAAGCTCTCGCCACCTTCGTTAAGTGCAGTAACCTTAAAACTATAAATCTTGTTGTGCTGCTCAAGATTTAGTAACAGAAAGGTATCTTTCACGACTATGC
>CAIOOC010000061.1 GCA_903859795.1 uncultured Bacteroidia bacterium | reverse complement strand
GATCTGAGAAGTTGATATCCTTGGCGATATGTACAAATTCGGATCATGATTTCACAAATGGCTATATCATGTGAACAAACAATATTATATAGGATGGTTATTGCTTGTAAAAAAACTCCCTATGTGCTACGGTATAAGTTTCAAAACCCTGCCCGATTCTTGTCTTTTGTAATTATCAAAGTTGAAATTGTCTGAAAACCGGAGATGTTCCAGCTTTCTTAGCTCGAATATTCTCTTTAAGACGGCAATTGGTCTAAATGAGACTTGAGAAAACTGTATTTAAGGATCTAGGGAACCTGATGAAATAGTTCTGAATTCAAATAAAATCGCATTTCAATGCCAAAGTAACGAATGCTTATAAACATAAAGAGATAAATTAATTTCAATACAGTATGAAAAGGACAGCTTTACTAATTCTGATAAGCGTTTTTTCCTTTACAGAACTTTACGCCATAAAAAAAAAGACAATAGGCATTATATCAACCTATAACATTGAAAAGGGTTTTGTAACCTATCATTGCCAGGACGGTGAAGAGCTAAGGCTCGATCTGGTGGCCCATGATATTGTACGTCTGCGTATGACTCCGCATGGGAAATTTGCGGAATCTTTATCAGTAAAATTTGGTTTTGTAAAAGAGAATCTTGAGGAAGTGCCATTTACAACCGAGAAGAAGAAGGATAAACTTACAATCAAAACCAGAACTATATCAGTCGAAACAAACCTAAAACCGTTTTGCCTGAAAATGTTCGATAAAGCAGGGAAACTCATCTTTGCTCAAAGCAGTATTGGTTCAATATCGTATGATACAATTAATTACCTGAATGTAGTCAAGAGCATCAATGAGCATTTTTATGGTTTTGGTTTTATGCGTGCCACTTTTGACGCCGCAGGCAAAAAACTTAAATGGGACCGTGGGTACCGCTGGACCGAAGCCACAGTTCCATTCTTTATGAGTACAGCAGGATATGGTTTTTATTCGAACAACACCTATATTCACAATTTCGATTTTACCGAAAAATCAAAAGAAAACGACTTTTATTCTGTTTCGAACGAAGGGGGGCAAATTGACTTTTTTGTTTTTGCCGGTCCAGCCTTCACGAGGATCCTAGATAGATATACTGCCATAACTGGTAAACCGAAAATGGTGCCAGGCTGGGCGATGAGCCCCGAGTTTCGCTGCCGCACGTATGCTGATCAGCAGGAAGTTTTGAATTTCGCCTCCAGGTTCAGAGAAGAGGATATTCCCATAAGCATAATGGCACTAGAGCCGGGTTGGGAAGAAAAAATATACAGCGACAAATACAACTGGAGTCCAAAGCGTTTCCCCGATCCTCAAGGGATGCTTAAAAAGCTGACGTCGATGGGATTTAACCTCGATTTATGGGAATCTGGGAACGCCCCTAAAACCAATTTTACAAAAGAAGAAGTACGCAATGATTGGTATAAACCTCATATCCCGCTAGTCAGGATGGGTGTTAAAATGTTTAAAGTAGACAACCCCTATCCTCGCCAAATTACTACCCAGGAACTTCAGGATTTTATTGACATCGGATTAAATAAATGGGAATCTGAGAATTACGATTTCAAAGAATTGACAAATCTAATCAACTCGATTTACACAGAAACGGTTTTTAACCAATATACCAAATATTCAGGCGGAGAACGTGCCTTGCTAATGAATCATGCCTATGCCGCATCAGTCGCCTCCCAACGTTGGCCTTTTCAGTGGGGAGGCGATTACGGTATTGGCAATGCCCGGATGAATGCAGGTCTGTCCGGACACTCTATCGTAAGTTATGACATGGATGATCCCCGCTGCGCCCCATACCAGTCCTTTGGATCGCGTATTCATGCCGGGTATTTGATTCCATTTACGGTAATGAACAGTTGGTGCGATTATACCGAACCATGGGCATTCCCAAGATCTGTCGAAGATATTTACAGGGTATATGCCAAATTGAAAGCATCACTTTATCCTTATCTGTACACGACTCAATGGCAGGCTTGTAAAAATGCAATCCCTATGTTGCGCCCATTGTTGTTGGATTATCAGAACGATACCAACACCTACGATATGAAAAACCAATACATGTTAGGCGATTGGTTATTGGTTGGTTTGCCAGGCGATGAAAACCTTTATCCAAAGAGGGTAAAAGCATTTAAAGAAAATAAGGAAATACCATTTCAGCCTGAAGTTGAACGTGATACAGTTTCGCTTTATTTACCCAAAGGAATATGGTTCGACTACTGGACAGGCACAAAGGTACAAAGTTCCGGTAAGTGGATCACAGCCCATTGGCCCTTTTATGCAGGCGGTCCTTTATACGTAAAAGGTGGCGCTATTATACCTAAAAGCCAGGTTACAAGCTTTATCGGTGAAGAACCATTGGAAGTCCTGGAGGTAGATGTTTACCCTGCAGGAAAAACGAAATATACACTTTACGAAGACGATGGCCATACTTATCAATATGAGCAGGGGAAATATGCCTCCACCCATTTTTCTTCGAACCAAAACAATAGCAACATTGACCTTTATTTAGGAAAACGAAGTGGCTCCTATACCAACATGCCTGCTAACCGCGCCTTTCTTGTAAAGATTCATACAATTCAAAAGCCTTTAAGCGTTGCAAAAGACAATAGTCAACTTGGGGCTGCAAATAGTAAAGAAGAGCTGTTAAACACAAAAAATAATACTGGCTGGTATTTCGACGAAGAGTCAACGATATTATATGTAAAACCATCAGGGCATTGGTATTACGATTACGACAAACGTGGGAAGGATAAAGATCCTGAGCGAGATAAGGTATTCTGGACCTCAAATACACCATACAAAGAAGGCGGTTTTCATATAAAAGTTGCCTTACAGACGACAGGCAGGGCATCCGTTCACCAATTACCGAAACCCCAAAAGTGCGAAACGACCTATGATACAGTACCCGACAAAGGTGGAAAATACAAACTACAAGTATTGGCTAACCCTCCTGAAATAGTGAAGCTCGACGATGGTAGCTGGATGGATGGACAGGTTAATATTTTTGTAACTGTTACAGACCCGGCCGGAAACATAGTTGATACCGGTATGCCAGTGAAATTACACATTACCGGCCAGTCGGACCGCATTCCGGCAGACCGCGAAGTAAAAGCCATTCATGGTATTGCAACATTCAGGGATATCTTCTATAAAAAACCTGCGAATTATATGTTCCATATTTCGGGCGAAAAGGCAGATGAGGTGGATTTATCCGTATATAAGAAGTAATTTGACGATTCCCACTATACTAAAATAAAACGCAAGACAATGAAAAACAAACTTTTAACGCTAATTCTATCAATCACGCTTACCATTTCACTAAATGCTCAAAAGCCTGGTTGGGCAGTTGTCCCACCAATGGGCTGGAACAGTTGGAACAGTTTCGGCGGTAATATCAATGAAAAATTAATTAAAGGCATTGCCGATGCAATGGTAAGTAGCGGCATGAAAGATGCCGGATACGAATATGTTGTGATCGACGACTGTTGGCAATTGGGAAGATCTGTTAGTCCGAATAATATTAGTGTAGTCACGAAAGGTCGCGACTCGAATGGAAAAATATTGGCAGATCCGGTAAAGTTTCCAAATGGTATCAAATATGTGGCGGATTATGTCCATTCAAAAGGTTTGAAATTTGGGATATATACTGCACCGGGCGAATCAACCTGCGGAGGGTACACCAGCAGCAAAGGCTTTGAGGAGCTTGATGTAAATACGTTTGCCGAATGGGGAGTTGATTTTATAAAACTCGACTGGTGTGGCTGTACCGAGAGCGATACATTGGTACTTCACCGCTGGAGAACGCTATTAAACAAGGCATCACACCCTATAATTTTTAGTGCAAACACAGGCAATCTGCAACACTGGTTGCCGGAATATGGTGACATGTGGCGCACCGGTAGCGATATTCAGAAATTATGGGCATCTGACCCTTTTAAGTTTAAAATCTTCCCGGGTCTTGTCGATATATTTAGAATTAACCTTTATTCACCTGTTCAGCAAACTGTTTCAGGATATAATGACCCGGACATGCTTCAGGTTGGTAATATGTCTGACGAAGAGAGTAAAACACATTTCAGTATGTGGTGTATGTTTGGCGCACCATTAATTGCAGGCAACGATCTCAGGAGCATGACGCCTGCAATTTCTAAAATACTGACAAACACTGAAGCAATCGCTATAGATCAGGATCCTACGGCAAATCAGGGTACACTTGTGAAAGAATTTTCACCGGGAGTCGAATTATGGGCCAAAAACCTTTACAAATACAGTGAGTATGCCGTTATACTCTTAAATAAAGGCGAAAAACCGGCAAAGATGGCTTTTGATTACAAAGATCTGGGCTTAAAGAATCCCGTTTTCTTGCGCGACGTATGAGCACACTCAGACTTAGGAATGTTTGCAAAACCTTATGAGACAGAAGTTCCGGCTCACGGCTGTCTGATGCTGAAAGTTATTGCCAACGAATTTCCTGTAAAGATTAAGCCTTTTAAAATGCCAGCCTTACCTCTTGGTTCATCTATTCAGGTTGAAGATAGCTACTTTAATTTCGAAGCAGCTAAAATTGATAATAAGATATCTGGATATACCGGGAAAGGTTATTTACTCGGTATAAACCACGAATGGTGTGTTTTCAACCTGCGTTTTAGGTATACAATTGAAAATAAGGGCAATTATAAAATTGATATCAGATATAACCTTTCCGGCAAAACTGATCTGAACTATACTCTCAATAAAATTAAGTTTACATTAAAGCCAACAGGAAAGGAATGGGGAACAGTATCAATTGAAATCAATATGGATAAGGGTTATAACGAGCTAATTCTTGCTTCTGAGGCCTGTTCAGCAAATTATGCAGCCTTTGATGCCATAACTATAAATCCTGAATAATGTGATATGAAAAACTTAACTATCTGTTTTTTGATCTTATTCGCAATTGGAACTCGTGCGGTTTGTCAGGAAGAAACACTTCAACAAAAGGCGCACGAAGCACTTAAATTGCTTCAAACGGTAAAACCGGTTCCGGTAGTACGCAATACCAATCCCGATGCACAATGGTTTCCGGATGCCGGGTTTGGCCTGTTTTTACACTGGGGTATTCATAGTGTTGCTGCTATAGATCCCTCCTGGACTATGATTAAAAACAAGCCCTGGGGAAAGGACGATACAACCTATTTCGACCGTAATTATTACAGTTTATTGTGGCGCTTTCATCCCGAAAATTACGATCCTGACAAATGGATGAAAGCCGCCAAAGAGGCAGGGATGAACTACGCGGTCATCACGTCGAAACATCACGACGGTTATGCCTTATGGCCAGGCGAATACACAAACCTAGGAACCAGGAAATACATGAACGGACGCGATTTGCTAAAGCCCTATGTTGATGCCTGCCGGAAAAACGGACTTAAAGTGGGTTTTTACTTTTCACCAAGAGATTGGAGTTATCCCGGTTTCCCTGTTAGCATGGACTTTAATGACTATGGTAATGGGAAACGGATAAACCCCCGGACACCGGAGCAAAACCAGCACGATTATGACAAGTTTTTCGAATATACCGCCGGACAATTAAGCGAACTGCTAACTCGATATGGAAAGATCGATCTAATCTGGTTCGACGCTGTTGAATGGCCTGATGTTAAAGATATGCATACCGAGCTGATTTATGCCTGGATGCGTGCACTTCAGCCGGGAATTGTAATCAACGACCGTTGGGATTATCAGGGAGGCAAAGCCGAAATTGGCGATTATATTACCCCTGAGACTTATCTTCCTCAAAAAGCACCTGATACGTGGTGGGAAAGCTGCCTCCAATGGGGCAATAGCTGGGGATATTCACCCGATCCAAAGTCAATCAAACCTTGTTCATGGGTTTTGGAGAACCTGGTTAATGCAAGATCAATGGGAGGAAATATACTTTTGAATATTGGTCCGGCTCCGGATGGGACCATGCAACCGGAATTCTACGAACGCACTTCTGAACTGTCGAATTGGATGTCTCACAGTAAAAAATCGCTTATCGGTTGCGATCCGTTTAAAAAATGGAAAGATATCAGCAATGTGCCCATTACCCGAAAAGGAAATGAATGGTACCTGCATGTTCTTGCTGGCAAAGTGACGGAAATCAATATAAAATCGGACCTAAAACCAATAACAGCCAAATTACTTCAAACAAACGAAAATATTAAATTCCGGAAACAGGGAAAAAGTTTGTTATTCGATATACCCAAAATATCCAACAGACTTGATGATGTGATTGTGTTAACCTGGAAAGAAACACCACAAATGTAGGAAATGGGAATTTACAAAGAGGTCATAAATTTTATTGATAAACGACATGGTAAAAATCATTAAAGTGAATAAACAAAGACTGATTATACTGATTCTAATAACTTTCTGTTTTCAAACCATTGCAGCTATCTCGGTGGATAACAAAAAGAGTGCTATCCCCAAAGCCCATCCTATGTTATTGTGGTACGATAAACCTGCCCTTCGTTGTGATACAATTTCATGGAATGCAAATATGTGGAATACAAATCCCTGCGGATGGTTTGAAGCTTTGCCTGTTGGTAATGGAAGGATGGGGGCAATGGTTTTTGGAGGCATAAAAAAGGAGTTGATTCAGCTTAATGAAGAAACCGTATGGGGTGGATATAAAATTGACAGAGACAATCCGGGCGCTCTAAACGCCTTACCCGAAATTCAAAAGTTAATTTTCGAAAATCAAGTTGAAGATGCCTTGAGGTTAGCTTATAAAAACCTCACAGGAACTCCAAAAGGACTGAAGTCTTTTCAGACTTTATCCGATTTAATAATTGATTTTCAGTATCCTGACAACTATGAAAATATCGCAGACTATTACCGCGATTTAAATTTGGATTCGGCAATCGCCACAACCCGTTTTACAAAAAATGGGGCCACCTTTACCCGTGAAGTATTTGCCTCACATCCCGACCAGGTAATCGTGTGCAGAATTTCGTGTAACAAGCCAGGGCTCATAAATGCAAAAATCGCTTTAAACAGAGTCGATGCCCGTTCTTATGTAAAGTCAGCAGAGAATAATCTTTTAGTTCTTGAAGGACAAATCAACGAAACCGATTCTTTGACAAAGATTAACCGCGGAATGAGATTTTTAACTCAGGTTAAGGTAATTAACAAAGGAGGCAGCACAGAACATTCCCCGGATTATCTTAGATTTGTCGATGCTAATGAACTGACAATCATTATTTCAGGAGCAACAAACTATGTAGGACGTGATCCGGAACAAATTTGCAAAGAGGTATTAGCCAATGCAACCAAGTTTACATATAATGAACTTAAAAACAGACATATCAGTGATTACCGTAAATTGTACAATACAGTATCACTCAGTCTAAATGATCCTTCAGATCCGCTCAGATACCCTACTGATAAACGGATTGAAATGGTCAGGTCAGGAAATGATGACGACTATTTATCCGAACTTTTCTTTCAATATGGAAGGTATTTATTGATTGCCAGTTCCCGCAAGGGAGATTTACCGGGTAATTTGAATGGCATTTGGTGGCCTACAGTTAAAGCGCCATGGAATGGCGATTATCACATTAACATTAATTTACAGGAGAACTATTGGCCGGCGGAAGTTACCAATCTGTCAGAGATGACATTTCCATATTTTGATCTGGTTGATTCATTGGCCATTAAAGGAAAGATCACGGCGCAAAAATGTTATGGCGCAAAAGGATGGGTGGCACATCATGCTACCGATGTTTATTGGACAACTGCCCCCGTTGACGAAGGAGCCGGCCTTTGGCCGATGGGTGGCGCCTGGCTGGTAAGGCAGCTTTACGAACACTATTTATATACTAACGATAAGGAGTTCCTGAAAAACCGGGCTTACCCCTTAATGAAAGGCGCTGCTGAGTTTTTCGTTGATTATCTGGTTAAGATTCCTAAAGGCCGTTTTATGGAAGGAAAATTAATTACGAATCCTTCTCATTCTCCCGAAAATACATTTGAGATGAACGACGGAACACAATCGCAATTTGGGTATGGTGCGACTATGGACATTATGATTATTAAAGATCTGTTCAAAAATTGCATCCAGGCAATAGACGAACTTGATGACGGGTCAGGTTTTGATAAAGAATTCCGGGCTGTTCTTGTCGAAAAACTTGGACAGCTGGCTCCAGTTCAAATTAATAAAGAGGGACGGATTCAGGAGTGGATAGAAGATTACAAGGAGGTAGAAATAGGCCACAGGCACCTATCTCACATGTTTGGTTTATATCCGGCCAACGATATCAGTTTGCACTCAACACCCGAACTCGCGCTGGCGGCGAAGAAATCAATCGAAAGGAGGTTAAACGGTAACCTGAATGCGAAAACAGAGGAAGCCAATAACCGTTATGGAAGTTTTGACAGCTATCTGAATGGTAAAAAAGGTACAGGCTGGGGTCGTGCATGGGTAATTAATCTATTGGCCAGACTTGGACAAGGCGATAGTGCCTATAAATCTTATAAGTACCTTATAGGTTCATTGACTTTCCCTAATTTATTCGGACAGTCACATGGCGCATTCAGTATTGATTGTAATCATGCTGGTACCGCCGGCGTTGCTGAAATGCTCCTGCAAAGTCATGAGAATGAAATAAACATTCTACCAGCCCTTCCAAAAGAATGGAAGAGTGGTCATGTTTCAGGCCTTTGCGCCAGGGGAGGTTTTCTTATTGATTTGGAATGGAAAAACGGTATGGCAACCAGACTTATCATTACATCCAATGCAGGGAAACTATGCCGCTTAAGATTAAATGGAGCGGTGGCAACTAAAATTTTGTGTACAGACAAAGAATTGCCATTAAAAAGCAGTAACGAAACCATTGAATTTGAAACAAGTCCGAATAGAAAATATGAGATAATACTAAAATCTCTTTAAAATTATCATTACAAACCCATGCGTACAAAAATCAGACACCAAAATTGCCAGTTGATTATTTGCTTAACCACAGTGCTCATGCTCTTTATTGGTACAACAATGATCTTCGGCCAGTCGGTTGAGGTGAAATGGAACGAGGTACACCAGACCATTACAGGTTTTGGGGCATCGGGTGGTAATAGTTCCGCCCAAAACTTCCTAAAACTCTCGGAAAGTGACCGTAAGGCCTTATGCGACCTGTTTTTTTCAGCCGATAAAGGGATTGGCCTGACCATGGTAAGAAATGAGTTGTACTGGCATATTGAGCCATCTCCCGGGGTATGGGACTGGAAAAAGGACAGCGCCCAGGTTTGGTTAATGAACGAAGCCCAAAAGCGGGGAGTGAACTATTTCTGGAGTGCAGCCTGGAGTATGCCAGTGTGGATGAAAGACAATCAGGACATTAAACATGGCGGCCATTTGTTACCTGCACATTATCAGGACTATGCTGAATATCTTTCAAAATATGTCCGGGAATACAAATCCCGGTTCAACCTCGAAATAAGAGCTGTTTCGATCCAAAATGAGCCCGACCAGTCCACCAATTACCAATCATGTCTTTGGAATGGAAGTCAGTTTTTAAATTTTGTCAAAAACAACCTGGGACCAACTTTCAGAAAAGATAGGATCAAAGCCAAAATTGTATTCCCCGAACCAAGCGATTTTAGGAAGATCACCCAATTTGCCGATTCGACAATGAATGATCCTGATGCCAGAAAATATGTAAGTATTATAGCTGCACATCAATACGATCAGAGTTTTCTTACAAAACCCGATACCATTTCCCCAAAAGATTCCCTGGAAGGTGCCTACGGTTTAGGAAAAAAATATGGCAAAGAGTTGTGGCAATCGGAGAATTCATTTATTGGGGGAAAACCTGAATATGGAATAATAAAAGGAATTGGTGCTGCATTGATGATTTATAACACAATGGTAAAGAGTGAAGTGAATGCTTATGTTTGGTGGGCTTTCCTAAACTCATGGGGTGATAATGAAGGGCTGGTCGATTTAACCGGAAATACATACAAAATAAGTAAGCGCCTGTATGCTTTTGGAAATTTCAGCAAGTTTGTGCGACCTGGATATGTGATGATTGGAATAACCAATACCCCCAAATCGGGTGTTTATTGTCTGGCTTTTAAAAATCCTAAAACTAAGAAATTCGCTATTATAATGATTAATAAAAATGCTGAACAATCAGGTGTTGATGCGATTTTTTCAGGGTTTAAAGCCGGTTCTGTTACTCCCTGGGTAACTTCAGAATTGTACGATCTCGAAAAACAATCGGATGTAAAAGTAAATGACTCAAAAAACGGGTTTACAGCAAATCTCCCGGGATTAAGTATTACAACTTTTATCGGGAAAGAAAATTAAAAATAAATTTCTGAATCATGCAAACGAATAAAAAATTCCTTCTATTACTGCTGGTAACAATTTCTGGCATATTTATAATCCCGGCTAATGCCCAGGATTTTAAGTCCGATCTTCTCAAAAACAATGGTACCTTATCTGCGCGTATCAACCAGTACAACCCTGATAGTTACAATTACCTTACTGGCCAGGAATCAATTGATCTGACTTCTGTTAATGCGAAGCTTGCCTTTAAAGAAACAAGCTGGCAAATTACCAGGCAGGTAAAACCGATGGAAAAGGCAGGGAAATATGAAGTTACTGTATTATTCAATTGCTTGTCAGGTGAAGTTAAAAACGCATCTGTCTCGGTTGATTTTAACTTTAGCAATTGGTCGAAAGGAAATTATGTTCTGATGCCATCTGCCGTTTATAATGGAAACCGTTATCCGGCAATTGTTTCGGATTACATGCCTTTTTTCAATGAATTCGACCAGTTGGGATTGGATAAGCCAATTTTATTGAGTGACCAGCCACGTCTTAATTACAAAGAGGGAGTTTCCCGCATTCAGGAACGTAGCGGAAGCATGTCGATTCCAAGTCTTGGCTTCAGGTCTGAGAAGACGAAGAATGGCTTCTTTCTTTGCTTTGGACAGGCCGGCGATTATGGTGACTACGGAATTGATATTGAAGAAAATAAAGCCAGAGATAAAGCTGAGATCACGCTTACCTCTCCGGTTGTTCGTGAAATACGCAGGCATTGGCTTGCGCGGATGGATGCCGTTCCTTCAACCGACCCGACAGCTAACTTCAAAGCAGGAGACAAAATTGAAATAAAGTTTATTGTTGATTTCTTCCCCTGCCCAAAAGTTCAGAACCTCTTTGATGAACTGGCCGATATTCGCACCGGGAATTATCCAGTTGCTGAAAAACCTGAATTGATCCCGTTTTCTCAGGTTTTTCAAATTCAGGAAAAGAAATTTAATGCTGAAAACTGGCGCGAAGCATCAGGTTATTATGCTGGTGGTGTGAGTAATGACTACTTTCAGGATTGGCAAATAGGCTGGACAGGTGGTATGATCTCCACATTACCTCTGCTGGCTGAAGGAACACCGCAAACGAAGGAGAGAGTGCTGAAAAATTTTGATTGGTTATATGCCAAAGGTATTTCACCATCAGGTTATTACTATGGAACATTGTACAAGGAGAAACCGCAGGGTGATTTCCCCAACAAACCCCTTGGAAAGGACCTTCATCTGGTGCGTAAAAATGCAGATGCAACTTATTATATTTTCAAACAGTTCGACCTGATGCAGAAAATGAACATTCCTGTCAAAGCGCTTTGGAAAGAGGGCAATTTGAAAGCGGTGGAAGCACAGGTTAAAACATGGGAAAAATATGGTCAGTTGGGGCAATTCGTCAATGAACAAACCGGTGAGTTGGTAATTGGCAACACAACCAGTGCGGGCATTTTCCCCGCATCATTGTGTGCGGCCTATAAACAAACGGGCGATGCGAGATACCTGAAAACAGCCGAAACGATTGGCGATTACTATTACCAAAATTTCATATCCAAGGGGCTTTCGTGCGGTGGCCCTGGCGATGCCATGCAAAGTTTCGATAGCGAATCGGCTTATGGTTTACTCGAAGGAATGGTTGAATTGTACGAAGCTACGCTGGACAAAAAATGGCTGACCCGCTCCGAAGAGATGGGTCGGCAGTTTGCCTCCTGGATTGTTGCCTTCGACTTTAAATTTCCCCCAAATACGGCTCATGGAAAACTCGACATCCGTTCAACCGGCGGAGTATACGCCAATACTCAGAACAAGACAGCACCCGGCGGCATCTGTACCCATTCGGGACTGGCTCTCCTGAAACTATACAGGGCAACAAATAATGTGTTCTATATTAATTTATTACGCGATATTGCGCACACGATTCCGCAGTTTATGTCATGGAAAGAACATCCACAACGGGGCTTTCACGAGGGCTGGATTTATGAAAGATGTAACCTGAACGACTGGCTCGAAGGTATCGGAAATACTTCTGCAGGTTCATGCTGGGCCGAAACATCAATGTTGCTGACAGCCGTTGAATTGCCAGGAGTTTATGTGAATCTTGACAGCAAACAGGTTTTTTGTATGGATCACATTAAAGCTTCAATCACGAAATCAGCAAATGGGAAAGTTTCACTTTCGTTAACCAATACAACCATTTATGATGCAAAAGTGAAATTACTTGCCGAGTCGAAAGATCAGGAGCAAAAACCATTGGGATTGAATGCCTTTCTAAAGTGGCCGAAAGTAGGTGTTCCGGCAGGGAAAACAGTGGTGGTAAAATTAAAATGACAGTGCTTGCTTTGCTTGGGTGAGCCTTATATTAATTTAGAAAACCATATTAAGCAAAACTCTCAACCATAAAATTATGAATCGGAATAAATTTCACCTGTTTCTGGCCTTTCTCTTCAGTTTTTCCACCTCTTTTGCCCAATGGCAGCGTTCGATCGATGAACCACTTCCCTCGCGTCAGGTTCACCTCGATTTTCACACTTCAGGTCTTATTCAGGGTGTAGGTGAGAAGTTTAGCAAAAAGCAGTTTCAGGAAGCACTTAGACTGGGTAATGTCAACCAGATTAACATTTTTGCCAAATGTCACCACAGCTGGAGTTACTATCCAACCCAATTAGGGAAGACAAATCCCAACCTGAAATTCGATTTGCTGGGAGCAGAAATCGAAGCCTGCCATGAGATTGGCATAGCTTGCCCGATCTATTACACAGTTGGTTGGAGTGCCCGTGATGCAGAAGAACATCCCGAATGGTGCGCCAGAAAAAAAGATGGCTCCTTTCTGGTTTCAATCTGGGATTTCAACGCTGCACCCGATGCCCAGAAACCGACGTATTCCTGGAAATGGATGTGCATGGCTTCAGGCGGAGCATACAACGAGTTTGTCCTGAAAAATGTTGAAGAAATCTGTAAAAAATACCCGGCCATCGACGGCTTTTGGTTCGACATTTATCATGTTGCCGACATGGGTTGCTATTGTGAATCGTGCGTAAAACGCATGACCAAGGAAGGGGTTGACTTGAACGACAAGCAAGCGGTGATTCGCAGTACCGCGCTGTCCATTAAAAAACACCAGAAAGAACTTCGGGATCTGGTAGCGAAACACCATCCAAAAGCGACCGCTTATTTTAATGCGACTCCACATGTGCGCGAGGCCGCAAGTTTTAAAGAGAGGTTATTCGACCTGAATACTCAACAGGAACTTGAAGATCTTCCTTCAACCTGGGGCGGATACGATAAATTGCCTTTGGAAGCTAAATATCACCTGGGTCAGGGCACTCCGGTGGTGGCTATGAGTGGCAAGTTTCATGAAGCCTGGGGTGAATTTGGTGGTTTCAAATATCCCGACGCCTTGAAATATGAAGCTGCAGCGATGATTTCGAATGGCGCATCCTGCAATTTTGGCGACCAGTTACATCCGTCCGGTGAAATGGATATGGATACTTACCGGAACATCGGGGAGGCATACCAATATGTTGAAAAAATCGAAAAATACGGCTTAGGTGGTGTCCCGGTATCAAGACTCGGAATGTGGCTGACACTTAATAATGAAGCCGATCATGGTGTGGTTAATATGCTACTTGAACTGCACGACGATTTTATTGTGGCTAACGAAAAAAATCTGAACAGTTTAGAACTCCTGGTTATTCCAGGTCATCCATGTCTGACAGAAAAGCAGGCAAATCAGATTAACAATTGGGTAAAGGCAGGCGGTAAACTGATTGTTATTGGCGAAGGTGCTTTGGACAAGGACAACAAGAAATTTTTGCTTGATGTGGGAGCTGAATACCTCAGAAAATCTGACTCTCAGTTTGATTACACCGTTGTGAAGCAAGACATCGGGAATAATATTGTTCACTCGCCATTTCTGGATTATGAAGCTGGTCTGCTCGTTAAGCCAACAACTGCTTCAACGTTGGCGGTTATTCGTGAACCCTATTTTAACCGTACCTACGCGCATTATTCAGGTCATCGCGAAACACCTTATAAACTTGAAGACTCAGCTTATCCTGCAGTAATCAGAAATGGTAATGTGATCTTCTTTGCCCATCACCTTGACAAGCTCTATTATAAACATGGTGCCAGGATCCATCGTGAGCTGGTGAAGAATGCTATTGATTTATTGTATAGCTCTCCCATGCTAAAAGTAAAGAATCTGCCCAGTTGTGGTCGGGTGAGTTTCCTGAAACAGGGGAAAGAAAACCGCTATGTAGCTCATCTGCTTTATGCTCCGGCATTGCAGCGAGGCGAAGTGCAGGTGATCGAAGACTTCCTGCCAGTTCCCGGTGTCGAAATTGAGGTGAATGTTCCTGAGAAGGTGAATAAAGTGTATCAGATTCCTGATGGTGGAAAACTGAGTTATACCAGAAACGGGAACACGCTGAAAATTAAAGTTCCAACTTTCACTATGCACTCCGGAATTGTAATGGAGTACTAATCTGGAAATTGCCAGTCAATAAGGATATATAGATGGATATTTTGATGAAACCCTAATGAACTGTCGTTCACAAAAAAGGATAAATAAAATTCATGAGGGTTCCACGAGAATCAAGAATCTATAAATAAGTAAGTTAATCTAAATTTATTCGATTGAAATAGCCATGATAAGAAAATCATAAATCGGAATGATTATGGATATTCAACCGATATATTGGGGCAAGCTTTAAGACCATAAAAAAATAAATTAGATAGGAAAAAAATAATTGGTAAACAGCAGTATCGGGATGCAATTTTTTGTTATAAACTGAATTTGTATGGTTAAAATAACTTTTTCCTTCTGTTTCATTTTCCAGCTTTTCTGGTTGACAGCCCATGCCCAGAAGAAAAGAATTTATATCGCCCCGGACGATCATACCGATTACATGTGGACTGCAAAGGAGGACGTCTATGCCAAAGCAATGACCGGCATGTTGGATTTTTACATCCGTTTGAACGATTCGACAGCAAATGAACCTTATCCATATCAAAGTAAATGGAATTGCGATGGATCGTTCTGGGTATATTTGTACCGTGAAAACCGCAGCGAAAAAGAGTTTAACCGCCTGATAGAGCAGGTCAGGAATGGAAGAATTACAGTTCCATTAAACACGTTGATTGGCATTCAAGGCATTTCACCCACCGAAGCCACCTTACGAAGTATGTATTTTGCTGGAGCTCTGGAACGCAGATACAACCTGGATCTGAAATTTGCCAACACCATGGAAGACCATGTTTTACCTCTCGGATTAGCTTCCCTTTGGGCAGGTTCAGGTGCAAAATACTCATGGCATGGGGTATGCAATTGTGTCACAAAAGTCAAAGGATTTGATAACCGGCCTCATGAAATATACTGGTACAAAGGTTTGGATAATCAGAAAGTGCTCATGAAGTGGTATTCGCTGACCAAAAGCATGGAGAACAAAGAACTGGGCGGCTATGCCGAAGCTTATGATCCTCAAAAGGCAATATTGCAATGTAAGGAACTGATGGACAACAACCCTAAATATCCGTATAAGGTTGCAGGCGCTTTCGGAATTGGTTGGGACCATTTGGAAACCTTGACAGACAATTTTCTGGCGATTGCAAAAAAGTATTCAGATGACAGTTGTCAGGTCATCATTTCGAACGAGACCGATTTTTTTACAAACTTTGAAAGTCAATATGGATCCATATTGCCCTCTGAAACGGTTTCGTATGGCTCAAGCGAATGGGGCATCAATGTGGCCTCGCTTGCTAATGTATCGGGAAGTGTGAAGCGTTCCATTGAAAAACTCAGAGCAGCTGAGGCTTTATCAACACTTGTTTCAATAAAAGAACCCGGTTTTTGCAATGATTTGTCCACACAAAAGGAAAAAGCGTGGATTGCTTGCGGGATGTATTTCGACCATGACTGGACTGCCGATAACGACAGCGTTATAAGCAGGAAAGTTCGTGCAGCCTGGCAACGAAAAACAGCCCTTCAACTAGGCGATTATGTCGATACTGTATACAACCGTTCGTTGCTGAAACTTGGAAAATACATAACCAAAGGCAGCAAAACCGCGGAAGAATTTTACGTTTTCAATTCCCTTGGCTGGAAACGCACCGATTATTGTGATTATCCATATTTCGGAACTACTTCCATTCAGGTAATCGACCAATCAACTTTAAAGGAAGTTTCTCACCAGATAATCACTTTAAATAACAAATCATATCTGCGTATACTTGCTTCAGAAATTCCATCTGTTGGTTATAAAACATTCAGGATTGTGGCCAAGCCTTCCACTTTGAAAGCGAAGCAGCCGGTCAACATATCCGACAACTGCATTCAAAACGATATCTATAAAATAACCTTGAACGCGAACGGTGCGATTGTTAGTTTGATCGATAAAGCCGAAGACAACAAGGAATTGGTCAGATCTGCAGATGGATTGTACCTGAATGATTTGGGAGGCAGTGTGTCTGGAGGTAATTTTAGGATTGAGAATGCAGGACCGGTATCAGCAACGATTGTTGCTGAGGCCGATTTGCCGGTTAAGCACACGGTTAAGATTACTTTGTTTCCAGGAATAAAACGGATTGAGATCGAAGACTATATCACCAAAAATTTTGCGCAGGATTTAAGTTATGCCTTTTCATTCAACCAGTCCGATCCACAGGTGCATCACGAAGAGGCCGGAGCAATTTTAAATGCTAGTCCGGTTTCCAAAGGCGGACATTATTCTGAAGTCATTTCCCGGCTCGACTGGCTTGCAATGAATCACTTTGTAGATGTTTCGGATGGAAAGGGAGGGGTGATCTTGTCAAACAGGGATGCCTACTTCATGAAAAGGGGTAATAGCAAAGTCGATTTTCTGGATGAGAATTCTTCTCAGATTTCAGTTTTGGCAGGTGGGCGCATTGATGCCGATAAAAACCTTGGAATACCCAGCCAGGATGGTGATTCGTACCTGGAAGATTTTTTTGCCATTCAATCTTATGCAGGTGAATACGAGGCCGCCAGGTCAATGAAATTTTCACTTGAACATCAGAATCCTTTGATCTCAGGGAAAATTTACGGGGGAAAAGGTTATCCGGCAAAACAGTTTTCTCTGGTTGCAATTTCAGATCCTGATGTATTACTTTGGGCCCTGAAGCCTTCGGAAGAGGGAATCAAAAATGGCCTGATACCAAGAGTGTGGAATCTTTCAGATTTCGACAAAACAATAACCATTTCTTCGTCCTTCAGAATTGATAGCTGCAAAAGGGTTACTCATATTGAAACCAATATCGAAAATATTTCCCCCGATTCAGGGAAAATTATCAGAAATATTGGCCACAACAGGATGGAAACCTATCGGTTATTTTTAAACGAATGAAGTCTATGCCACGATTCAGTTCAAATCTATTATGTTGCTTGCTCTCTTTGGTATTAGCGACCAATCTCCCTGCCCACAACAGACAAGGAGATAGCCGGTTGCCCGCTATCACAAAGGTTTGCCCTGTTGAAGACAATACGCCATTCTCCAATCCGTTTAGTGGTTGGGAGATCTGGGCTGGGAAGATTTATTGTGATGGTACGCAGTATTCGGCTAAATATAATACCACGGACTGGGGTGACGATTGCCCCTGGTTTGGAGGTGTGCTTTTAGATATGTATTGGAAGGACATTCAGCCGATAGACAGTCTTTCATACGAATGGGCTTATATGGACAGCATCGTAAACTACTGGTATGACAGGGGCAAAACCTTCAATATCCGTTTGTGGTGCAGTTGGGATGCGGGATGGGGTTCAACTCCGCTAAGTTGCGTTCCCGAGTGGGCGCGGTCAGGTGTCAGGGGGCTTTGGTCAACTACCAGGCCTGCCGCATGGGTTCCTTTGTATTCCGACCCTTCATATCAGTCTGTAATATGGCCACGAATCAAACGGTTTTTGCAGGAATTCAAAAAACATTATGCAGGAGATAAATGGTCAGGGTTTGTGCAGATTAACAATATGGCTTATGGCATGTGGGGCGAATGGTGGGAAGGAAAAGGCTCAGGTTCGCCTATACCCGGCACCTGGGGAAGCGCGGCTAACAAGAAGAAAGTTCTGGATCGCATCATTCATGATTGGTACACCGTAATTGACACGGCCAAATATGCAACTATGTGTGCTGCATTGAATTGCAATGAAGAATTTTGTCCTGATACAGCAAGCGCACAGAATATATTGG
>CAIOOC010000060.1 GCA_903859795.1 uncultured Bacteroidia bacterium | reverse complement strand
TTGGGAGGTATAGCATATTGTAAAATTACAACTCTCTATACACTTTATCAAAGAAGATATTGCTGTACGCTGTACCTGATTCGGGAAATTTTTAATCCTTGTTCTACAAATATAATCGGTGCCCTGCACCTTGAGGGTTTAAAGTCAGATATTTTTACTTAATACCATAATTAATACTTTGGATCTTAACCGGCCCCAATAATCCGGAAGGCTGCAGTTTGCTATCAGCCTTGTAAGGATTTGCCGGACACCAGGTTAACCGTTGTTCTGCCGGCAGTTTGCTGTCGCCGATTAACCTGTTGACCCAGGTGTTTACGATTTCGATTTTTAGTTCATTCTCTCCCACTTTTACAAATTGATTGATATTGAGCTGATAAGGAGCTGTCCAGACACCACCGGCGTACGATCCGTTTACAGTCACTTTTGCCATCGCGGTAAATATCCCTAAGTTTATGATTATTTGTTTATCTGTTACCAATTTATCCAGTTTGAATTTGCAGGTGTAAAAAGCGGTTCCGGAATAATATTTGATCAAGTCATCTTTCGAGGTCGTCCAGTCTGATAATGTTTCAAAAATAACAGGTTCTTTGGGGCCTCTTTGTGTGGAATTAAATACGACATTCCAGGGGCCTTTTAATTCAGTAATTATTTCAGGATTCGGGTAATTGACTTCAACTCCACCGGCTAACGATTTGGGGGCAGTTTGTCGGAAGACCACAAACACACTTTCGTAAGGTTCCAGTTTCAAAGGAACTGCCGTAGTGTTTTCCTTTAATTCAAAGGCTTCCAGGTTCCTGATATATCCTGTTGTCGCCTCCCAGAGTTCCGGTTGTTTTCCTCTTACCCTAAATTCAGGAGTTACTAATTTTTTTTCTGAGGTCTGATTGGTTATGAAATAGATTTCACCATCCTGTATTGTTCGATGGCCGAAATGAATGGATCGATCTTCAGGTAACCTGCAATCAGGTATACAGTTAATCAGGGCAAATGCCTCCTTCATATTCAGTCCGTTCAGGACCATCCCTTTTCCGAATTTGCGTGATTTTATTATTGTTCCATCAACATTACCCCAAAGTTCAGAAGCCATCCTCTGAACCAGTATATCCGCTGCCGGCTGTTTTTGCAAACTTGGTGAACGTCCGGGAGCGGGGCCCAGAATAACAGCACCATCATAAACAAGGGTTTTGATTTTTGACAGTACCTCGGGTCGCATGGTTTCAAGTTTTGGCAAAACCAGAATTCTGTATTGAGTCCCATGAGGCAAAGTTATCAGTCCATCTTTTACAGTCATAAATTTCTCAATTACTTCGGCATTCATATAGTCAAACTGGTAACCAACAGGGAGCGCAGGGTCTGCAATTCCGGTCATTTTAGGAGCATCCTCACCAATGAAATAAGCCACATCTGCAATATTCAGCCCTTGCTGCAACATATAATTGGTCCTTTTAAGGTACTGCGTATAAACATCCATCTGGGAAAACCAGGTATTCTTGCGGTTAAATTCATTGCCAAACCAGGCGTTTATACCAGGATTCTTATCCTCATATGGTTGACTGATGTAAACATGCAGCAACGTGTTGTTAATCCCTTCCGCAAAGAACCTGTCGCCACGCTGTTTGATAATTCCCGGATAACGGCTGAAGGCTCCTCCACCGCAAGTATTTGATTCAGCTGAGATTTTTCTTTTCCCATAAATATGTCCGCAGGAAGTTGCCGCACGGTTTTCAATATCTCCTAGTTCCCCTTCACTCCAGAACTCGCCGCCGATCTCATCCGATTGTCCTCCATACATCAGAAATTCACTCGGAAAACCCCAGTGACCATAACATTCAAGCCAGGTATGCAACCCATGTTTATGACTGATCTCACGCAATCCTCCGACATAATCGTAAGCCACTTTATCGGCAATCATGCGTCGTAAATCCCATAGAAAGCGGTCTGACGCCTGTTCGCTGTTCACCACCATTCCCTGATAAACTGGTAAATAGGGAATCGGGTCATAACCGTATTTTTGTTTGAACTGTCTTAAAAAATCGTCGGTAAAGTTTTGTCCTCCTGTTTCGTAGCTATCCTGCACGACAACCTTAAAGCATTTACGGTCCTCTTCAGGGATGCGCTTAAGAACCTCTCCCATATGACTATAGAAGTGTTTCTCAATGTGCGTCTTGCTCATCTTATCCGCCTCGTATCCTGTGGCTTCCGGAGACGCAGGGCTGTTTACGGTGCCGGTTGGTGTCATCCCTGTCCGCAAAATAACCCACTCACCTTTAGGTACTTCCCATTTAAGGATGCCCTCAGGAGAAAGATATTCGGTAATGTCAATGACCTTTGAGCCATCGATTACTGTTGTTTTGTCATCGGGTTCAGGTTGAGAAGCCCATTGGTAATCTTTCCAGTAGGGCAGGGGTGTCGGATGCATTTTTGCCAATGTCTTTTCTTTGAACCGTTCTACCCTGGGAGCTGCAGACAGTTTAACTTCTGCAAGTCCGGATCCGGGTTTGGTATTATTGATTATCAGTCGGAAATTCGTAGCTTTTGTTGCAGGGAAAGAAACCGTTACCGGAGCATAGGGATCAAATCCTACATTGAGAGCCGGATTGGAGCGGTTGATCTCAAATTCAGACAATGTCCGGAATGAACCATTTGTCTCTTTAACCTGAAGAGTTGCTTTTACCAGCATAGGTTGTTCAATGGAATATACTGAAAGGCTGCGGGCGGTAAAGGATTCCTTAGCCTCGAAATTAATCGTAAAATTGTCACCCGATGGGAACCTGATACCTGTTTTTTTATTATCATCGGTGATTGATGTAAGATCTGCAACAGCAGGATTTGAAGTGATCATTGCATTTTGACTGTTCAAAACCTTTTGATCATCTTTGGGGACCGGATAAGCTATAACTTTGACATCCTGAAATATATTGACAGGTTTATCCAGTTTCCTTGAGAGTTTCTGTGGTCCTTTTACGCGCAGTTCCGAAGCTGTCAGATATCGCATCGCCTCTTCCGCCTTGATCCAGGGACCGCCCGACTGGCTCCAACCAGGCGAATTGAATATTCCAATTTCGATATTTAGTTTCGTTGCGGTTTTTAGCGCCTCGTGAAGGATATCCCACCATTCATCGCTGAGCATCTTGACTTTCCCGTAAGGAACATCGCTCAAACCGATATTCCCGATAAATGCCCGGTTTATGCCGGCCTCTTTCATTGAATAGAGGTCCTTGACAACACCCTCTTTCGAGATGTTATCCGAAATCCAGTACCAGTAAACACTGGTTTGCATTGAGTCGGCCGGAGATGTAAAGCCACTCTCCAATGAACCACCAGAGTTTTTGGGGTCTGTAATGCAGGAAACAATAAGAAATGCAACTACGATGCAGGACACTAGTTTAACGGTGTTTTTCATTGTCGGTAGTTTAATGTTGGTCAGTTATGTTATTTTGAAGTATAAAATCAGCTTCGTACTTATTTCTTTAAAATGGATTTCGTAATAATTTGGATTTTCAAAAAAGAGAAGTATCATGATTAAACCTAAGTATCGACCAAAATCTCCTGGAATATTTGATCTTTTTACAAAGGTATAAATTTTCAAGGGGTGAATCAAACTGGTTAATAAACATCTAATTGTTTTATTTCTGTTGCCATTACCAATAGGCGAACCTCTGTTGTCTTTACCTTTTCGATCGATTTGCCACAAATAGTTCCGTAAACCTCCCCTTTAAAGATTGTCTTCCAGGTACCGTCGGCTTGTTTGGATTGAAGTTCAAATGGCTTGCCCTGGCCACGCAGATAACCCGGGTTATCGATAGTAAATTCAAAACGACAGATAGTTTTTTCTTTACCAAGATTCACTTGAGCAATTGTCCGGCCCTCTGAATCTGTAAGAATTTTGCGTTCTCTACCGATGGTAAATGAGCCTTTTGAAGGTATAGTATACGCCAGTTCTTCTACTGACCGGTCAAAATCGAGCTGAATGATTGTAATTAACGGGTCTGGGGTGCCGATTAACTGCCAGCCTTCTTCCTTCTCTTTTACCTGGATATTTCCAGTGACTGATTTAAACGAGACCAGTTTTCGGGGAATTGGAGAAAGTAGGATTCCCTCTTTAGGCCAATCGGCAACATGAATGAAAACGCTTTTTCCTTTGAAAAGCGCATTTGGCCAGGGACCGGCTTTACAACCTTCGATCGTATTTCCGTATCTTATAATCCATGGCGATGTTAACTTACCTGGAATAGGCTGTGCATCAAGCATCGGAGGCAATCCAAAAAGATAGTTTCGGTCTGCCTGGGCCACTTCAATCAACGTGCGGATTCGTTCTTGCCAGGTACTTTTATCGATAATATCAACCCGACGCGATTCAGGTACTACCTTAAGCGATTGCACTTTCCCATCCTTATATTCACATTCGACAGTCGTATTATTTGTGGCACAGAGTTTAAAACTTACGTCCCAGTTTTCCGGCCAGGCGGGGAGAAGGAAAATTTTATTTCCATCACTCTGCAGGAGCATGCTCTGAAGCGCATTTACCGAATTGGCGCCATGATCGTTGTCGGGCGTTCCGTCCATCTTGCATTCCCAGAAAGCAGGAAAGCGGGCGCGCGGCCGGTTTGGATACGGATCATTAGGATTAATATTGTCGTTCCAGTGAATAAACTGGTCGTTAAAGTTAATGCTCGCTAACCGGGCAGATTCACGTGGTAAACCCAGGTAGGCTGCCTGAACCGGGGAAGCCTGCCAACCTCCTGTTTCTGTTCCCTGAAAATCTGCCGTTCCGTCAATACTTATTGTCCGCACATGAAACGACTGTCGCGCAGATGCAAGAAATTCGGGCTGACCAAGCCAGACCTGGCGAAATGGATAGATTGAATATAATTCGGGACTTTCACAATTGACGCGCCCCGGATCGTATTTGTCTCCAACTGCCAAAAGATCCATTCCCCGTATTCTGCGCAAAGTGAGGCCAGGCATAGCTTTCAGTAATTTATTCCAATGCTCTTTTCGGCTATCATCGATTTCAAATGACAAAAGTTTGGTGAGAACATATTTCATCGCACCGATTTCAGTGCACGGATTTGTAACACCTTGATAGGTTTCGGCAACTCCAACCCCCTCCATTTGCATGATTCCTGATGTATCTCTTTTTGGGAAATGGACCTCGTAAAACTTCAGAAATTCATCTGCACAAGGTAATAATACATTCTTCAGAAATTTATGGTCACGGGTATGTTCGTAGTATTCGCACATGATGGCTGGTAATTCGATCGTTGCCAGCAAATGGTATCGCAAATGCGCAGGAATCTGATCCCAGTTAAATACTCCTACATTGTACCACCAGCTTGCCTCCATTATAAAGGCACCCTCATGTCCAAAGATTTTGCGGCAATGATCACGGCAAATATCCAGGCCGTTGCGGACAAACTCCATTCCCGGGCGTATCTCGTCGTAGTCGCCGCGCGCCGCCATCGACCAATAGGGGTGACGGCTGTTTTGCCACATAAACGAAAGCTCTGCCCAGTCGCGGCCGTCGGGAGATACCGGATTTTCGATGGGCTTATCAAATCCCTGAACTCCGGCAGGCATATCCATTGTAAATATGGAACCATTGTAAGGTGGTGGGACAGCACCCCGTCCGGCGGCCGCCTCACAAAAACGTTCGAGTGCGTAGCGCTGGCTAATCTGAAAAACATTTTTCGCTGCATTTATCTCCTTGTGACCTTCATATGCTTTAGATCCCTGGGCAAACTGTGTAAACCGGCATTGATCGAAGTTGAATTTACCCTCGCCCCCCGAAGTGATGTTTATATAACTTCGATTCCAGAACGACTTCCAGAAAGCACAATGTGCATTCCAATCAGATTTTTCCGGCTTTGAAACTTCGGTTAACCATCCCTTTAGATCTTCTGGCTGAGAGGAGTTTACCTGAATTGTACAGTCAAAGGAGCTAGTAGTGTTTAAGGATTTTAAGGTCGTATCATCAGCCCGGACGAATCCGGCTCCGGAAATAAGACACCCTGTAGTGCGGTGCAAAATCGGGTCTTTGATTTTGGCAACCAGTTCAGGGGTATTCTGGCTTTTGAAGTTCTCACCCCATTTTGACGATTGATTTCTGAAGCACCACGCAAGCCGGTTTTCCTCGTCAACAAAATTGACTCCAACAGTTCCGGTTTCCGGAATCATTTCCTTCGCATTTAGGAGTGGCCGGAGTGATTCCATACTGATAGTTGCTTTCCGCGGAGTTCTGCTTGTCCCTTCCACCCTGATCACCGGATGGTTTGCATCGACCCAAACCCGGAGATGGACATCTCCTGCCTCAACCAGAATGGAAGCATCAATCAGATTCAGTGTTTGTTTGAATTTTGTTGTAGAAAGTTCAGGTTCCATCTTAATCCTCACCCTTCCCAGTTTAGGAAGCATGTGCCCGGAATCAAATGCATCAACCTTACTTATATAAAAGAGGAGATCGCCATTCTTTTCAGCCCAGACATTTAACCCAATATCTCCATTGCCCAAAGGCATTGAACCAAATGAATTTTCACTGGGGGTGTTCCATGTGATATTGAAATTACGAACATCACCCGAATCATTGTGAATTTGGGAAGATACTGAAATGGAATTCAGAAGCAAACAAATTAAGACAATGAGCCGCAATGAGTTGTTATTCATATTATTTATTATTGATATGGGGATTTTAAATATTAAATTCAGAAAGGTAAATGTGGAAAT